>CAZPHU010000004.1:0-3251 GCA_964586285.1 uncultured Fibrobacterota bacterium
CCAAGGGGAAGGTTTGGAAGGGGTGCGTTTCTCAGGAGTCAACCCTAACGCAACGGCATTGGCCCCGGGGGTGAACCGAAAAGATGGGGCGCTTCTACTGAAGTCTACGACTGGGGGAACCGGGGATTACCGGCATATCCACAGCCTCGATCGGGGCGCTTTGATAGGAGGATTCCAGCTCCATAGCGTAATCTTCCTCAGTTTTTTCCTCTATCAATGGAATGTTTATCTCCTGACCGGGCATCAGGTTGCCCAAATCAAGCCCCCTGTTGTACTTACTCAAGACCCACAGAGGAATCTCTCCTTCCTCCAGACATATGTCCCAGGGCGTCTCGCCCCTTCGCACGCTCCTTTTTTTCATTCCGGTTACCTCGAACCGGGCGTAAAAGTCCTGCTCCAGGGCCATGTGATATTCCAGACGACTCTGCATAAACTGCTCAAGCGACGGCTCATCCACCGGGATTGTCAGCCGCTGACCAATACGAATCCAGGAGCCCCGACCCATGTTGTTAGCACGCCGGATCCGCCAGGTAGCAATTCCCAGCCAATCGGCATAGTGGCCGATCGTCTCGTTAACCGATACCCTGATTCGGGCCGATAACGCATCGGCGCTTAGTTGGGTTTCAAGCTGATACACATCCGCATCAAACGAAGACGCAACCCTCTTGGAAACCTCGGGCTCATTTGCATCAGGGAGACTCCGGGCCTGGGCCAATACGATATCCTGCATCGAATCGGGCAAAGCCGCAACCTCCTCCACCTGCTCGGCCTCCTCTATCGGATTAGACCCATCGGCGGAAAGCTGGTCCTGGTTTTGCCGCTTCCCGGCCGTCTCCAAATCGTGTTCGGCGGGTCGACCCCCAGGCTTTGTCGGCGGACGGTCCGAAACAGCCTCTATGCGAGATTTATCCATCCCAACCTTGTCGACGGTTTGTTTGCTCTCGTAAGCCACCTCCTTCATAACCGGCTTCCCGGCTTCCTCCGACTTGTGCGCCGTGGAAACCCGGGCGGATTGCTTCTCATCGGATTCCTTCAATCCTTGCGACTTATCCTCTTTTTTGGCTTCGATCTGCTTCACAACAGCCTTCTTCTCCACCACAGCAACTCTCTTTGGCTTCGACTGCTCGACTATACCGGGAATGTTGATAATCTGGCCCGTGTATATACGATTCATCCGACTAATATCGTTATACAAAGCCAGCTCTCTTGCCGATACTCCAAAGCGACTGGCGATAGCATAAAGATTGTCCCCGCGACGGACCTTGTAGTACTTGGGTTTGGGCGGCTGGTCGAATTTAAGAGAGTCGGGCAGAGAGCCGATGGAGGCCAGCGCCTTGTGCGGGGCAAGCTCTATCGGCATCTTGAGCAAGAATCCGGCCCGAATAGGCTTATCCTGCTGATACACCACCGGCCTGATCGCCGGATTGTACTCCTGGAGAACGGAGGTGGAGATTCCCAGGGCGGATGCAATCACGCTTGGCTTTATATAGTGTGAAAGCCTGATCTGTCCATACTGGTGTTTGGGAGCGTATGTGACATCTTTCAAATACTTCTCGGGCTCGGCGGCAATCTGTGATGCCGCCAGAAAACAGCTGTAGAAGTTCTTGGAGGCGAATCGAAACGATGGACTGGTATGCTTCTCAACTATTACCCCGATATCACGTGAGCCGGTATTGGCGATAGCCCGTTTGATACCGTAAAGGCCATGATTGTAAGCGGTGATCGCCAGAGGCCAGGATTTGGTCTCCCGATAGTTTTTCGTCAGAAGCTTTGCCGCTGCTACTGTGGCGGATATGGGATCGCGACGCTCGTCAATGTCGTAGTCGATTTGCATAAACATCCCTCCGGTACTTCGCATAAACTGCCACAGTCCCGCCGCTCCGACCTTGGAGTAGGCAAAAGGATTAAACGACGACTCCACATGAGGCAGGTATTGAAGGCGAAGGGGGATGTCATACTCCTTGAGGACCGCCCGAATCGTATCCAGGTACGCACCGCTTCGGTAAATTCCCCGTTTAAACCGCTCCATCTGTCCCGACTGAAAACGTACTCGATTATGCGCCCCCGAGAGTGCTCCCTTCTCAGCATACCGATCGAACAGCTCGGCTATACGCCGCGCCTCCTTCGACCACACCGACTTATCTGCAGTCGTAATCTCTTTTAGCACACCCTGCACCTTTTTTCTATGAGCGCGGATATAGCTTGTCCTGCTTCTACCCGTACGCTCGCCGATCGTAAGCTTCTTGTAAATGACCATCGGGTATTCGCGGTCGTGAAGCAGCCCCTGTTTGAGACCTACCTCGGTATAGATCTTCTTCCAGAACTCAACGTTGTTCTTGAGATTATCCGGTGTGGGGAAAGGATCAGTTTTATCGGCAAGACACAATCCCGCCAGGATGGTAACAAAGCTTATCGCCACGTAAATCGGGCGTGGAATGGGAGAAAGCATAGTATTAACCGTTTAAATAAGGAGTGGATATTTTTTGGATCAGTAATGCTATTCGTTTTAACTACAACTATTATTATAAAGATACTCTTTTCGAGTGATGTTTTTTCAAATAATATCATTTGCGCGCGGTCTGTTCCATAAACTCTTTCATAATCCCGCCCCGTCGCCTGTGGTCGATAGGTTTCACCCCTGCTCAGAATAGTGTTTTGAAGGATGTAGAGTTTAAAAACTGATTTGCGGTCCGGGGGCGGATCGTTTTTTGCATAACTAATTTTTTACAGGGAGAAAGAAATTCTATCAAAGGGGGTTTGTTTCCATGATAACCAAACGATTATCTACCGCAATGAAGGTCCTGGTGATTCTTTTCACACTTTATGTTCCATCCCGCGCCCTTGAGCTTGGAGTTATCGCGGGAGTTCCCACCGGGCTTTCGGCCAAATACTGGTTAACCGACTGGACGGCCGTTGGGGCGGCGGCGGCATGGTCCTTTACCGATCGGGAGTACATCTATGTAAACGCCGATTATCTTCTTCACGCAAATGACTGGATCGATGTAGAAAGCGGTGAGCTGCCGCTGTATTCGGGGATAGGAGCCCTGGCGCGGATCGGTGAGGAGCAAACCGGCGTCGGAGTGCGTGTCCCATTCGGCGCATCATATCTTTTGGGTGAAACCCCGCTGGATATTTTTATCGAGATTGCACCGGTAATCGAGCTGATCCCCGCGACCGATTTCACTGTAAACGGCGGTATAGGAATAAGAATACGATTCGGCCAAAGCAGATAGACCGTGGGACCGCAGACT
>CAZPHU010000004.1:3351-57767 GCA_964586285.1 uncultured Fibrobacterota bacterium
CCTTTCCCCTTTCCCATTCCCCTGGTGGTTCCAACAGCCTCGACAATTCGGTTTTTCCAACCCGGAAAAAACATTTTCCGCAGGTCGTTCCGGCGTTTAACGCGTTAAACGCCGGAACGACAGGGTTTTTTCACCCCTCTCCACGGCCGGTTTAATGACCTGATTCCCAAAACGAAAAAACGACCACATGTTTTTTTGATTTAAATGACGCATTTCAAAAAAAGTTCCACATTCACCCGGATCCTTTTATTAAACAATTTCCCGATGATATATTGAACTCGTCTTTTTCAGTTTCACTTTTTAAATTTTTCATGAGGTGCTATGTTTAAAAGAATCAAACGGGTGATGTGCGGTGCCGCCGCGCTGGCCGCCATATCTACCGTTTCCGCCGATGTTGTCGAGAATAATTTGACCGAAAGCGTACCCGTTCCGGTCCTTGCCACCATGGACGGTCAGGCTTTCGGTGTTTCCCGAGGTGACAATCAAAACTTCGAAATACAGTTAAATCCTTACGGAGGCTACGGCTGGGTAGCTTTTGATACTCCCGCGGCGCTAAAAAACTCTCAGAGAGTACAGCTTAGTCTCTATATTCATCAATTAAACACGGCCGGAACCATTTCGGTCACTCCACTGGTGGCACCCGTTGAGGTATCTGAGATAAATGTCGATCCCTCACACCTGGTGATCGATGAGAGTATAACACCGGTTCAGATCGACGTAGGCTCCGCTTCGGCCGGAAAGATAATCAATTTCGATATAACCGATTTCGTCAAGAATCATGATTTCCACGGTGTGGTAATAACCACCCAGGACGCCGACGTTCGGATCTCCACCAAAGACGGCGGATTCGCACCGGTGGTTCTTGCCTACGACAGAGGCCTGGGAGCATCGGTATGGCATACCGGAGAAGGTGCACCGGCGGAGGACCAGACACTGACTGATCAGGTACGCGTCGGTGACTTCTACCTGGACAGCGTCGATGGTGCCGTCTACCGCAAAAACACGACCGGCTGGCAGCAGGCAGCTATGCTCATGGGAGCCCGGGGCCCCAGAGGATACACCGGTGAGCAGGGCCCTCAGGGCATACAGGGTCCTCAGGGAGAGACCGGCCCGACAGGCCCTCAGGGCGATGTCGGTCCGATGGGTCCTCAGGGAGAAACAGGCCCGAGAGGTCCTCAGGGTATACAGGGTGATACCGGCGCAACCGGCCCCCGGGGTCCACAGGGAGACACCGGACCACAGGGAGAGATCGGAGCAACCGGACCTCAGGGAATCCAGGGAGAGCAGGGGCCGGTCGGACCTGCCGGCCCAAGGGGCGAGAAGGGGGATACCGGTCCCATGGGACCCCGGGGTCAGGTTGGAGCAACCGGACCCAAGGGCGATGTCGGCCCCAAAGGCGACACCGGCCCGATAGGACCGCGGGGGCCCAAAGGCGATACAGGAGAGCAGGGACCAATCGGACTGACCGGCCCGGCAGGACCAGTCGGTGAGACCGGCGAGCAGGGGCCCCGCGGCGAGCAGGGCCCGGCCGGACCTAAGGGAGATATCGGCCCGGAAGGACCTGTCGGATTGACCGGTCCGCAAGGTCCCGCCGGTGAGACCGGACCTCAGGGTCCCCGGGGAGCAGTCGGGGCAACCGGACCTCAGGGAGACACAGGTCCCGCCGGACCAATGGGACTTCAAGGCCCGCAGGGGCCGGAGGGGCCGGTTGGACCACAGGGACCGGCAGGAAACGCATTTCCGTGGCTTGGCACCGCCGCACACCATCCGCAGACCGCCGAGGTCGGCCAGATGTACCGCAACACGGTTGCCGCCGCCACCTATATCTTCAACGGAACGACATGGGACCAGGTTACCGCCGATAAGAACAGCTGCACATTCTACGGGATGCGCAAAGTGCCCGGCGGAACATTCGTTATGGGAGAGCCGCAGATCGGTGCGGTACCCACTCATTCGGTCAGTGTGAATGGCTTTTACATGGATACGGTCGAGATTACCGAGTATCAATACAACTACGCGTTTGATTTACCCGGGACAACTGATCAGATGAGAATACCCAAGAAAAACGTTACCTGGTTTGACGCCGTCCTGTTTTGCAACGCGCGAAGCAAGCAATGGCAATTGGATACTGTTTATACCTATTCCGAAAAGATCATGGCCGGCGACAGGTGCATCGGGTTGAGTGATCTGGTAACTCACTATGATCGCCGCGGATTTCGCCTGCCTACCGAGGCGGAGTGGGAATACGCCTGCCGCGCGGGCACCACAACACCATATTACTGGGGAGACTCAGGCTCACCCGAAGTCATTCAAAGGTACGCGGCTCCGACCGATGGCACATCCCTGACGGCTACCAAAATTCCCAACGCGTTTGGACTGTACGACATGGTAGGCAGCTTGATGGAGTGGTGTAACAACTTGTACGGAGACTACACCCAGGGCTATTTCAGCAATCCGACAAGCTATGCCAATCCCACGACCAACAGGGCGAAGCGGGCGGGCCTCTATTCGGGCTATCGCTACAGCGATGAGCCTCAGACCTACTCGAGCTATATAGGTTTTCGGACGGTTTTACCCGCCGAATAGTGTATCCGAGAAAACACATTTAAGACGCATTCGGACTTCGCACCGCCCCTTGGGAGGGCGGTGCGGCCGGCCGAGTGAAACTTTGAAAATCACTTTGAGGAAAGATATATGATAGAAAAAGTCAAACAGGTAATCTGCGGTGTACTCGCCTGTGTCGTTTTAACATCGGCCTGGGCTCAAAGCCCCGCATCAATTGCCCGGAGTGTTCCCGTTTCCGTTCTCAGCCTTAAGGACGGTCAGATCTCGGGATACTTCACCGGCGACAACAAAAGCAAAACCATGCGAATATCAGCCCCACACGACTACGGCTGGATCGCTTTCGACCGCTTTGACGCTTCCCTTGTTCAAAGCGCGGTACTGAGTCTTTACATTGACCGGGTGAGTCGGCCGGGAGCACTGACCATAACCCCGCTTATGGCAGAGGTAAGCGAATCGGAATACACGGTAGATCCCTCGGATCTTGTGTTGGATGAAAACGCCGCCCCCGTAGTGGTTACGGTAAGCGCGGATGATGCCGGCACGGTGCTCGGCGCTGATATCACCGAGTTTCTGACCGGCGATGCTTTTTACGGAGTGGTCATATCTACTCAGGAGGCCGATCTGAGTGTTACCACAAAAGAGGGCGGATTCGCACCGGTTATCCTTACCCTCGCCCACAAGCGCGGATCGACGGCATGGCACACCGGGCAGGGTCTTCCCCTTCAGGGTCAAACGGTTACGGAGCCGACGCGAGAGGGCGATTATTATCTGGACGGCCTTACGGGTTCGGTCTATACGTATGACGGCTCCCGGTGGAGTTCGGTTTTATCTATCCTGGGTCCGACCGGTCCCCGCGGGCAGCGCGGCGAAGTTGGTCCCCGGGGCGTCACGGGGATTCGGGGGCCGATTGGTGAGACCGGTCCGAAAGGCATGATCGGTGAGACGGGTCCTGTGGGAGAGATCGGCCCGCAAGGGCCGGTGGGGCTACAGGGGCCCGCAGGACTTACCGGCGCGCAGGGGCCCAAGGGGCCAACCGGTGATCGTGGTCCGCAAGGTCCAGCCGGTGAGCGGGGTCCTCAGGGAGATCGGGGCGAAGTCGGCCCGATCGGCCCCATTGGCGAAAAGGGCGCAACCGGAGACACGGGAGCAGTCGGGCCTATCGGATTGACCGGGGCACAGGGTCCTCTGGGAGACCAGGGATCCACCGGAGACATGGGACCTTTGGGCCCGAAGGGTGCAATAGGTGACACCGGTCTCCAGGGACCCACCGGCCTTGCCGGAGCACAGGGCCCCACCGGAGCTCAAGGTGCACAGGGCGAAGTCGGCCCAAGGGGCCCAAAGGGCCCGACCGGAGACATGGGGGCGCGGGGCCCGCAAGGCCTTGCCGGCGCGCGAGGGCCGATCGGCCCTGAGGGGCCGCAAGGCCCGCAGGGTCCCCGGGGAGCGGCGGGCGAGCCGGGCGAGACAGGCCCCCGGGGGCCTGTTGGCGATGAAGGCCCGCAGGGGCCGGCGGGGCCGGCCGGCCCGCAAGGGCCGATCAGCGAGTCGGCGGCCAACTGGCTGGGGAAACTGTGTATCCCACCGGAAACCGCCTCTGAGGGGGATATGTTCGAGCTGATCGCCAATGGAAACATTTACTTCTATGATGGAGAAAAATGGGAAGTTTTTCATGCAGGTTCAACGGTCCGCAAATGGAAACAAATGTGTTTTGTTCCCGGCGGACTCAGTCGAAGAGGAAGTGCGACTGATTTCAGCAAAGATGAGCGGCCGGTCTACCTTAGTCCTTTCTGGATGGACAGCACCGAAGTCACTCAAGAGGATTATGAGAGCCTTATGGGGAGGAACCCATCGATGAATAAAGGGGAACGCCTTCCGGTAGAAAACATCTCCTGGTGCGACGCGGTGTTGTACTGCAATGAGAGAAGCAAACGCGACGGATTTGACACCGTATATACCTACACCTACAAAAGGATCTGGGGCATAGGTCAATGTGTTGAGCTTGGAGACATACAAATACATTATGATCGAGTCGGCTATCGTCTTCCCACCGAAGCCGAGTGGGAGTTTGCGGCCAGAGGTGGAGATATTTACCGCGATTACCTTTTTTACTGGGGCAATGATCATTCGGTGAGCGACCATTATGAGGTGACGAATATCAACCAATCACAGGTTGTCGCTCAACGTCTCCCAAATAAATACGGTCTATACGATATGCTGAGCAATTTAGTAGAGATGTGTAATGACTACTTTCAGCAGGACTACTTTCAGACCGCCCCTCTTAAAGATCCAACCGGGCCGGACACAGGAATTAAGCGTTCGAGACGTGGGTACTTTTACCATAGAGAGTGGTACTTCACAGATGGAGACAGTCTTAAGGCTACCGGCGACCCCGTAACAGAGAGACATGAAATATCAACCGGTACTTTAGATCCTGCTATGGGTTTTCGGGTAGTATTACCCGTCCGATAAACGCGTGGCGCATAGCCGCACATATAGAGACGCGCTGCCGCGCGTCTCTTTTTCTTTCCCAACCGACGACCTTTGCGCTAAGCATCCAAACGATCTCATCTCAACACTATCGCTCTCGCTTTCTTTCTTAAGCCGTTTGAAGCAAATTTGGACCGCTAAGATCACACCGGTTTAATTTTCTTTGTTTCTTTACTATACAACGCTAATATACATCGCCCATTTGGTTGATGATCCGGCCAAAGATTCATTTTCGCCCTCTGCGATTCGGTGTTTAGCCAACGGCGAAGAACCCGCTGAATCAAACTTTTCCGCTTGAAAAATGAGCTCTGAAACAATAGACTTATCTATCGTAAAGTATTGTACGGAAAGTTTTTTGCAGGATACAAGATGAAATCGAAAATCTTTTTTTTGGCCTTAGCTATCTGCCTGTGCATAGTCATAGGTTGCACGAAAAAAAACGATCGGTCGGCGGCAACGGTTGTCAGGGTAAAAGGAGAGGTAACCGTCGCGAACCGGGACATATCCGGCCGAGAACCGGTTAGCCGGGAGATGTCGGTACCCAGAGGCAGTATTATATCTACATCGGATTCCTCCAATGCTCTTGTCGTGTTCGGGAAAAACGACACTATTCACCTGGATCAAAACACCGCCCTTCACCTGGTGGACTCACCAAACTCGAGCAACTCCTCCCGCGGCCTACTCGCCCATATTTTGTTTGGACGAGTCTACCTCAGCTGTCGGCTTTCGAAGGCGCTTACTTGCTCGTTGTACACATCACACGCACGGCTCAGCGTCCGTCAGGCGCGCGTTGCCGTGGAGTACTATCCCGATCACGGTATTACAATCGCAAAAGTCATAACCGGTGAACAGGTCCGTATCCTTACCGACCAAAATTCCCGAGATATCAGATCTTGCAGAAAGGTTCTGTCACGTTCGGATGGTAGTATAACACGAAGCGTTTCGCTCTCCGATAAGGACATTGTCGGTCTCGAACAGTGGATCGGCACAACCATAATCGATCCGTTACTCGCAGGTACCGGATGCGGCAGTTCTATAACGGCAAGGGTAAACAAACCGCCGGTTTTCGTTGGTGTACCACTTAGTCGGACCGTACTCGACAGGGATTTTTCGGATAAATTGACCGCCGTAGATCCCGAGAACTCCCGAGTACTCTACAGGCTTCTGGAAGCTCCGAAAGGAATGTCGATAGATTCGATCACGGGAGCCCTTTCCTACCGCCCCAAAAAATCGGGAACCTATCCGATCCATGTTCGTGCGGAAGACAGTGAAAACAATTCCGTAGATCTTAAATACGATCTAACCGTCACCGGTGTAGTTACCGCTATTCTTCAGGTACCTGAAATCGTTTCTCCCGGCGATTCGGTTCATATCAGCGCTTACAGATCATTAAACGAAGAGGGCACCCGTAAAAACCTTCTTTATCGTTTTGATACCGATGGGGACGGGAAATGGGACGGTCCTTTCTCCGCCGCCGCTTACGCTGTAAAGGTGTTTGAGAATGAAGGCAGCAAGACCCTCAGAGTTGAAGTAAAAAGCACATCCGGTAAAACCGACCAGGCTTCACGCCGGATCAGAATAGACGCTCCTCCCCGGGCCATACTCACCTGCACACCGCCGGCCGCGGTGAACGGTACGGAATTCCTTCTCGACGCCTCCCAATCCCTGGATTCGTCTAAAGAAAAACTTAAGATCCGATGGGATCTTAACGGAGACAAAACATGGGATTTCCCCGAAAACGGCGGGTATGATCAAACGTTCAAGCTCAATCATACATTCGACACCCCCGGCATACACAGGGTGATTGTCGAGGTGCAAAATTCTTCCGGATTAACCGATACGGCAACTTACACGGTTTCCCTTTACGACCCAACCCGTATCACCGAAATCCAAATGCCCGATACCGTGGCGATACAGGACAGTTTCCTGATCAACTGCATCACCGCCGCCGATTCGGGAATCCAACCTATTGAATTTGCCTGGGATACTGACGGCGATTCGATCTACGAGTATTCATCATCCAAAAATCGTCTCAAACATGTTTATACACAAAGCGGAATATATGAAATAGGTTGCAGGGTAAGAGACGACAAGGGCGGACAAGCGGTAAAAAAACGCAGTATAGTTGTGCTCAACCGTATGGGGGCGCCCGATGCGGGCGGACCTTACAAGGCGTTTATCAACGACACCATAATTCTTCGCGGCTCAGGCTCCGACCCGGACAACAAAATAACAGCATACCTTTGGGATTTGGACAATGACGGGAAAGCGGAGCATCGTAACACCGAGTCTTCCGAGCTGCCCTGGGTATTTAAGACCCGCTCGACATTCACGATTCGTTTCGGCATTCAAACCGACGACAGCGCGGTTGTCTGGGATGATGCCCAGGTAGATATTCAAAACCGCCCACCCCGGGCAAAAGCCGGCGATCCGATTGTAAGCAGACCGGGCAGGAAGGTAACACTGAAAGGGCAAGGCTACGATCCCGATCGAAACATTGTTAAATACAGCTGGGATTTTGATACAGACGGTAAATGGGATTTTGAATCTCCCCAAACCGGGACAACTACCCATAGATTTGATGAATACTCTACCGCTGTTTTTCGAGTTACCGACAGCGACGGGGCGCAAAGTTACGACACAACCAAAATCGTGATTTGTCCCGACGGCATGAAAACGATCGAAGATGGTGCCTATTGTGTGGATACATACGAGTGGCCAAATAAAAAAGGTGTGCTTCCCATGCGCAATATTTCATGGGAAAAGGCCCGCAAATTATGTAGGGATGCAGGCAAAAGGCTATGCACATCGACGGAGTGGAAGCATGCATGCAGGGGCGGAAGAAACAAAAACTCCTTCCCCTACGGGAAACATTACCAGCCGCTCAAATGTAATACTCTGGGAAATAAGAAGGTAGATAACGAGGCCGCCAAATCCGGCCTTTTCCCCGAGTGTAACAACCGCTATGGACTCTGGGATATGAGCGGCAACGTCGCGGAGTGGACCGCCGAGGGTTCGGGTGCGCTTCGTAATGTATACGGCGGATGGTGGCAGGATGATCAGCAGCGTGCCAAATGTGAATCCTTCATACCGCTTGAATCGAACAAAGATTATCTATACGTGGGTTTCCGCTGTTGTAAATAAAGAAGAAAAACGAAAACCGACGTGATTTTACTTATTTTGGAGCTGTCGGTTTTAATTGACAGCAATTTTCGAATTTCGGCAATGAATTATTGTATTTTATCCTGCGCTCACCGTTAACCAACAACAAAGGATGTTTTTATGAACCTTACAACTGTAAAATCAATAGCTAAGCAGGCCGGTTTGAAAATCGGAAAGCTGAAAAAGGATGAGCTTATCCGCGCGATACAGAAGCAGGAAGGCAACTTCCCCTGTTTCGGTACGGCAAACGGCGAATGTGATCAGACCGAATGCATCTGGCGGGAAGACTGCCTGAAGTAAGCGGATTTGCCGGGCGCACTAATAAAAAAGAAGGCGAACCTCGGTTCGCCTTCTTTAATTTTTGGATGTTTTCTCTTTTAACCCCGGCTGACTTTACCCGTTCTTATTAACCCCCAACATTACGGGGTTTTCTCCTTCGATATCAAGCCCTACACGGATATCAGAATCGGTAATTTCGAAACTGTACAGATGCCCGCCCATGCGTAATTTAAATGAGAGCCGTTTCCATTTTTTGGGAAGTGCCGGCTTTATGTCGATGTTCTTCCTGAAGTAGCTTACTCCGGCGAACACGCGGCTTACGATATTGATTGTTCCGGCCATGACACCGCAGTGAATTCCTTCTTCGGTGGTCCCTCCCTGAGTGTCGTAGACATCACTTTCCAAGGCTTCCATAAACCACTGCCACATATCTTCTTGTCCGCTCATCTGCTTGGCAATCGAAGCATGGACTACTTTACTAAGAGTCGAGCCGTGTGAGGTCCGTTGAACATAGAACTCGTACATTTTCTGAAGAAATTCTTTACGATTCTTTATGATATATCCAAGCTGACCCAATATTCGAATGATTTCGTCGTGTGTTAGAACGTAGAACAACATCAGGGCATCGGCCTGTTTTGCTACTTTGTACTTGTCGGGAGAATCACCCTCGGATTTGAGGATACGATCCAGGCGGTGGATGTTTTTATACTTCTTGCGGTAATGATCCCAGTCGAGTTCGATAAGATCCATGTAGCCTTCGAATTGACTGATGATTCCTTCTTTGGTAATCGGCACATACATTCGTCTGGTGATATGTCTCCAGTGATCCATTTCCTCCATGCCGAAACGAATACGTGTGGAAAGCTCATTGAGAACATCCTCGGGAAGCTCCGCAACGATATCGATGGCTTTCTCAAGAAGCCACACCACCATCACGTTGGTGTAGGAATTGTCGTTTACCCCCCCCTCTTTGGAACCGGGGTATTTCTCATGAAACTCATCCGGCCCCATTATCCCCCGAATGTGGAATCGATCTTCTTCTTTGTCGTATTCGGAAATGCTTGCCCAAAAACGTGCGATCTCAAGCATCATTTCTGCGCCGTAAAGATGGAGAAATTCGTTATCCCCTGTATAGTGATAGTATTCCCATATGTTATAAAAAATTGCTATACTGACATGACGTTGACGGGAGCTGAGATCGGGGTCCCAATTGCCCGACACCGGATTAAAATGAATTATTTGAGTCTCCTCCTGCCCCTCATCAGCCGACTGCCAGGGAAACATCGCACCTTCATAACCATATTCACGAGCGTAATTTCGAGCCGAATCCAGACGTCTGTAACGATACATCAGGCCGGCACGCGCAATCTCGGGAAAACGCTGGTAGTAAAAAGGCATCACAAAGAGACTGTCCCAGAAAATATGACCCCTGTAAGCCTCACCATGCAAACCTCGAGCAGGCATTCCGGCATCAATATGAACGTTGTGCGGAGAGGCGGTACTTAAGAGGTGATAAATATGCAATCTTAGAACACGCTGCGAGAACGGGTCTCCCTCTACACGAACATCGGCAATTTCCCACAATTTGTGCCATTCGTCACTGTGACGCTGGAGAAGTTCATCGAAACTCTCGATTCGTGCAAGCATCGCACGAGCCGAATCTACCGGACTGGCCGAATTCTCATCCCTGGAAGAAGATATGCTGACCAGCTTCTCCAGCGTATATGTTTTTCCCTGATGTACCTTAAATTGAATGTGCTCTGCAATTAGCCCGTCTTCCTGTTCCACCTTTCGGTTGACATCGGCAGCGGCATCGTCGACAAAAAGCGTATTGGCCATACACATCACGATCTGATTGCGGGACTGGCAGGTTTCCACGTGAAGATAAAGATCTCCCTCAACGGTCACGGCCTCCTCTATCGGGGTTAGATGTTTGTTACTGAGATTGCGGTATCGGGCTACACCATTGTTATCAACAGTACCGTCCAGGCACGAGCGGATCGTGATTTCGCCCTCGTAATTCTCGGGCACGATAATGAAACGAATCGCACCGTAATGGGGATTTTCCATGCTCGCGAAACGATGCGAGCGGACAAGAGTTATACGCCCGTGCTTATCTTTTACACGGATTTGGCGACTCATTATGGCGTCGCGCAGGTTCAGATCCTGTTTGTAATCCAGGATCTGCTGCTTTAGCGGGCTCTCAAACTCACCATCGCCAATCTTATACTCAATCAGTAACCAGTTAGGACAATTTACGAAATCATCGTTGAAGATTTCCTTGCCGTGAACAGTACTTGCAAGTCGGTTATAAAGACCTGCCAGATACGTCCCCGGGTAATGAATTTCCGACGCTCTCTCTCCTTCAAAGCAGCCACGGGTACCGAAGTAGCCGTTTCCAACCGTACAGAGAGTTTCCCGCAATTTTTCTTTTTCCGGTTGAAATCCCTGATAGGTGAGGTGCCATTCTTCGTCTCGTGCCGACTGCGAAAAGTGATTCATGAAGTCAACTCCTTGTATGATACTAAAGCTTCACTTCGTCAGTTCATGTAATATGGTTACCAAAACATCCGGTTCGGTAACTATAAGAGCCTGTGGTTCCAATGCTTGTACCTTGCGACTCAGCGTTTGCTCGGTGGTCACAAAACAGGCGTGTGTATTGGTTTTGTTTTGCTTCTTCGCATAACCAAGCATCGGTACATCCGATGCCGTATCTCCACAAATAAGATTTGGACCCTCAGATACTAGCAAAGATAATGCCTTATCCAAAAAGCCGACACCGTCCCCTTTGTCGAAATCTCTCAGACCGCTCGACTGATTATCTTTATCGCTTACGGTTAGCAGTATTTCGATGTCTTTTCCGGTATCTTCTATTCGAAAGTACTTGCCCTGGGGATCTAAATCTGAGACCAGATTTTGAATCAATTGTAAAAACGCAACCGATTCCTGCTGCGGAATCGATTGGCTAATATCCTGACGTGCGATTGTGCTTTGACCGAATTTCTTTTGAAAGCCCGATCCTATTAGAGTGTACTTTTCGTATTCGGATTTCGCAACCAGCGCACCGATCCGTTCGTTGAGCGTATCGAGCATCTGCTGTTGGTTTGGATCGATCGGGAAGTTGCCCCTTTTCCCATTTGGGGCATGGTATTCACGCCCCTTACTACCCGCGTAAATGAACAGTTCATCATCAGAGGTGCTTATATCTACCAATCCCCCATGAGCAAGCGGCGCGGAAGTCAGTACCACTGCATTTTCGCAGCGATCCCGGGCAAATCGGCTCAAAAACACGGCGTTGTATACCGATTGTATCGAAGAAAGGTAACGACCGCAATAGTTGTTAACGGTTCCGTCACGATCTGTGATCAGGTTTCTAAATTTTAGATGCTTCCATTTTTCCACACCTATTGTGACCTGGGTATCAAAATCATCATGAGCCGATCGGAAGTAATCATAAAGAGCATCCTCACCCCGGCTAAGGAAAATCAGATCTCTTTCCAACTCGTTTGTTTCGTAGCCGATTTCTAAATCTATCGAACGCTCTTTATCCAGGGCTAATCTAATGGTTGAATCACCACTGTGTGGAATGGCTTTTAAAAGCTCCAGACTTTTCCGAAGAAACGCCAAATCAGATTCTTTGCATTCCTGGCTGTTAAGTACCTGTTTTACAAGGCGGCGTCTTACCGAGCACGTCGCACCCATCAAACTGTAGAACTGTTGCAAGGTCGTAATTTCATCAGGTGCATCGTATTGGTTCAATCCATTATTTTGCACGACTTGACTCCTGTCTCATAAGATTTACCCGTCCAACAAGCTTCTAACGACATCCGGCGGCTTTTGCCGGTTAATTGATCCGGGGAAAGGATATGAAGCATAACAAAATACACCAAATCCCCCCAAAAGCCAAAAAATGGCTCGAAAATAACAACCTGGGTAAAAAAACGGGGCCTGATACACCACCAATACTCCAGATGTGAAAAAAGCATATGCCTTAGCATATGCTTTTTTCTATTGGATATTGGATTACCCGGCAGTATCAGTACTGGAATGTAATCGTTTTCGAATCCATTATCTGACCGTCGACTTCGAACTCTACCTGCCAGGGACCCGAACCACCAAAATAGCCTTTGGACCAGTTCCATAACTCAATATGATGTTCTCCGGCAGCTCCGCTCACACGTTCATCCGTGTAATAAATCACATCCCATAAACGGTGCAGCCTGAAACGAACAGTACACCCGTCCATACTCTGCGGAATAGTGTACTCAACTATCGTTGGCATGCTCTGCGGAACCGGATCCGGTCCGACTGTAAACTCGAAATCCTGATACTCTCCCTGAACCACAATTGTAATCGCATCATAGCCGACACCTCCGTTGTTATCGGTTACTTTCAGGGTTACATTCGTTATTCCGATCTGCAATGTTATCTCCTGAAGGATCCCGGTCGCTACGACTTCACCATCAATCAGCCATTCGTAAGATACGATATTTCCGTCGGTATCATAACTTGAAGATCCGTCAAGAATCACCGACTCACCGTCCCTCTCGGGATCTATTATTGTACGATCTCCTCCGGCATTCGCGACGGGATCGAGGTTGTCGGTTTCCTTCGGAATTCCCCAGATTAGTTCACCCTCAAGGTCATATACACAGATATTTTCGTTTACGGCAAAGGTAGATGACTGGTTGTTGGAATAATCATCGGTGATATCCACGGGAGTCCAGCCCTGGTTGCGAATACCCACAACGCAGCCGTCGGGAGTTGGAAAGGGGGAGTTGGGCTGAACCTCTATTCCGGAAACATCGTAAACGATCTTGTAGTCATTCTGATCTATTGCCTGAAGGCTGATAATCGTGTTCGGAGCCCAGAATGGATCCACAAAAGGAATTTGACCGTTCTCGACAGTAAAGTAATACACCATCCTGAATCCGGTCAGGACCTCTTCACCCTCATTTACGATATAAATCCTGGGAGTGCTCTGAACCGAATTAGTGATGGTTTCATCACGACTATACACTCTTACATCGCTTGAAGGCCCACCGCCGCCACCGCCGTCAACTACATGAATAGAAAATTGTTGAACAGCCGGAGTGTTTATTTCGGTACTTGCGGTGATCTGGACCAGATAGTCCCCCGCCTCTTGCGGCGTCCCTGTGAGCAGCGCACTGCCGTTTCCGTTATCTGTAAAAGTTAACCACGACGGCAGATAGTCGGCGGTGAATGTAATCGGCTGGTTTTCCGGGTCCGTTGCCTGGACAAGGTATTCATACAACTGATCGGTTTGCCCGGTAACAACCGGTGATGTTACGATCTGGGGGGGTTCATCTTCTATAAGTCGTCCGAAAGCCCATTCCTCATGCTTGAAATAAATATTATTGGAAGTAACGGTCAGCTCCCGATTATACCGCAATGCGGATGCCTCGGAGGCAAAACCGCGGTCTCTGTAAATTTCCTGGGTACCCTCGACAGTTCCGTCGGAGCGAAAAAGTGCGGCTCTAAACTTAAGCTCCGGAGAACAGCCCTCGGGTGTGCACTGAATTACTTCATCTTCAACCACTGCAAAGAAATAAAGGTAGCCGTCACGCCCACTAACTAAACTCCAGGGTTCAGTCCCATGAGTCTGAGGAAGCGCGAAAAACTCGTGTGTCCCTTCCTCCGTACCGTCGGTACGCCAAAGTTGATTATGGGCTCTGAAATAGACATGCCCATTATATGAAGTCAGTTCATTGCCCGCCAGCTCAATACCCTCGGGTCCCGGATACAAGTCCGTAATCATGTGAGTCCCCTCCGGGGTTCCATCCGTGATGTGCAATTCCCTGCCGGTCTCACTTGGATGCATAACGGAACCAACTCCGCCGAAGTCAAATACGATCCTGTCACCAATCAGCCCATGCACAATCCCATCTTCCTGATTAGCGTTTGCTATGAGATCGGGATTCAGATCACCAAGAATATATGTGCCCGAATCGGTTCCATCTGAACACCCGACTTCAAGGCCCCAATCAGGAGTAAATGAAAAGAACCAGAATTTGTCCAAAAGGGGAGTCATTCCATAATGTTCATTTCGTTTATCCGAGAATAACGATGCAAAGTATGTATTTTGACCATCAGGCGTGACATACTCATCGTTACCTCTCAACCCAACACCACTTCTTATGCCGGGATAAAGATCTTTTACGAAATTAACATTAGTTCCGTCATAGGTATGAATTTCAAACCCCTTCTCCTCGACATATGCGATAAAGAAAAGCTTTCCGTTGGCCACATCAATATTAGCCGGGTATGGGCTTTGCCACACCTGCTCATTTTCGTAAATAGGAATGATTTCTTCCGTTTCGGTGGCGATATCAAACCGAACCAACTTCTTTGGACAATCGTAGGGGGTTGTGTCACCCTCATCAAGAGGGACAGGTTTTCTGTAATAAAAGTCCCCATCGTAGAGTTCGACATCGTAAACAGGGCCCTCGACTATCCTTCTATAATTACCCTCGGTCCCGTCGCTGACGTATATATCCACACCGGGCAGATCTAAAAACATGTAATTACGGTTTAACGGACTGTAACCATAATAGTAGTTATCGCCGATTTTCCATGCCTTTATCAAGTTGTCTCGGCGCAGGCGTTGAAAATCGTGGTATTCAATAATCTTGTGTACCTGGCCGCTTTCATCGATTCTGATGAAGTTGTGGTGCTCGGGAGGAGTGAAAGGCTTTTGAATGATGTCGTTCATGAACAGTTCATCACCGAACTGATGAAGCCCGAACTGAGGAAAACACCCTAAATCTTCAACAGCAAGTTCCGCGAAAACCGCACGCCCGAGAAGCATGCAACAAAGAAGGTAGTTTTTGATTCGCATATGAGAATCCCCCTAGACGGTATAAGGTTTATAATGGCCCAAGAAGGGCGGGAAAAGAGGCCATCGACTACTGGTAACGCATGGTTAACAGATTATGGAAAGGCAAAACAAACAAGGCTGATCGGGCTGACAAGGTAAAATCAGCACCGTGCCGTAAACATTTGAATTACATGTGCCATTAATCTGATCACCATAATAATCCTATTGTACTTAACAACTTATGTCCAGTAAATTATCTTAAGTTTCATCTTTTTTTTATTCAATAAGAAGATAATTGTGCGTATGTAACAGGTTTAACTCGGGATTCTTTTCATTAAAACATGTTTATCCATTCACCATTATTTATCGGATACGCTCCGGTAGTATTCGACTGTTTGAAGATCCAGACTGGTGGAATAGTCGGAGACTCGAAAACAACCAATAAATCATATCACAAGGTCTATCACTGAAAAATAAACATAGCGTTTCCGCTAACAAAATATTATTAAACACGCTTACGATGCCAAAAAAAAAGATTTATTTTTGTTAGGCCGGTTACCTCCAAAATCAGGACTTTAACACGAAAACGGCTTTGCTTATTGAGTTCAAACATCCATCACCACCCCAGCCTGCAGCATAAGCAATTGCTTTTGAAAGAGTTACCTTTAAGCTAACGGGCCGTAATCTTCTCCACTATTTAGCTTGAAAACCGATTCTACTTTCTTCGAAACGCATCCGGCTCATTGAAGTCGGGCCGTTAAAAAACACATATCTATGATTTGACCGTATTCTACACGGGTACCGTTTTATAAGGTCGATGATCTATTTTATGACTCTGTGTTATGATTGTCTGTAGCGGAAGGAAAACAATGATCAGCAAACAGGAGGCTTTAGCCTATCACTCAAAAGGGCGAAGCGGAAAAATTGAAGTCATTACCACCAAACCCTGTTTCACTCAAAAAGATTTGTCTCTCGCCTACACACCCGGTGTTGCTGAGCCTTGCCGGGAAATACAAAAGGATCCCGATAAAGCCTATGACTACACAGCACGAGGCAATCTGGTTGCCGTTATCACCGACGGTACCGCAGTGCTGGGATTAGGCGATATCGGCCCGCTGGCCGGTAAGCCGGTAATGGAAGGCAAAGCCGTTCTGTTCAAGCGTTTTGCCGATATAGACGTATTCGATCTTGAGCTTAAGACCAAAGATCCCCAGACGTTTATCTCCATCGTGCAAAATCTCGAACCCACTTTCGGAGGAATCAACCTTGAAGACATTAGGGCTCCTGAATGCTTCGTCATTGAAGAGACGCTTAAAGAAACGATGGATATACCTGTATTTCATGACGATCAGCACGGCACTGCCATAATTTCCGGTGCGGCTCTTATCAATGCCGCGCTTCTGCAGAATAAAAACCTGGAAGACCTTACCATAGTTTTTTCGGGAGCAGGAGCAGCTGCGATATCCTGCGCCCGCCATTACGTGGAGCTTGGGGCCGACCCTTCGAACATCATCCTTGTAGACAGTAGAGGCGTCGTATATAAGGGACGTTCGGAAGGGATGAACAAGTATAAGGAAGAGTTCGCCCAAAAGACCGATAAACGAACGCTGAGTGAGGCGATGGAAGGGGCGGATGTTTTCGCCGGATTGAGCATGGGCGGACTTGTGTCAAAAGCGATGGTCTCGAGTATGGCCGACAAACCAATCGTGTTTGCCATGGCAAATCCGGACCCGGAAATCAGCTTTAATGATGCCAAAGATGTAAGGCCGGATGTTATCATGGCGACGGGCCGCTCCGATTTTCCCAATCAGGTGAATAATGTTCTGGGTTTTCCCTTTATCTTTAGGGGAGCACTGGATGTAAGGGCCCGATCGATCAACAACGAGATGAAAGTTGCCGCCACTCATGCCCTTGCCCGCTTAGCTCGTGAGAACAATGTGCCGCAAACAGTTCTGGATGCCTACGGCCTGAAGAGTCTTGAGTTCGGTCCCGATTATATCATTCCAAAGCCTACGGACCCCCGGGTACTTATAGAGGAAAGCCTGGAAGTGGCTCAGGCTGCAATTAGAACAGGTGTAGCCCGAAATCCGATCGTCGACCTCCAGGCGTATAGAAACACGCTGACTTTCCTCTCGGAAAAAGTTCAGCTAACGACCAGGCAATAGATCAGAACTATGACTGTTAAGACGATACATTTCGACACGATCTCAAAGCATGTGGCACAGATGTGCATGAAAGCATCCACGCATTTGCCCGAAGATGTCATTGGGTGCATTACGGATGCGGCTATGAAAGAAAAAATGCCTCGAGCCCGCGAGTTCTTGAATCGATACATCGAAAATGCACGTATTGCCGCAAAAGACAATGTCCCGATTTGCCAGGATACCGGTTTTGCGGTATTTATCGTTCAGGTCGGATCAGATGTACATGTCCAGGGCGGTACCCTTTTCGATGCGATATCAAGAGGAGTGGAAATCGGCTACACAGAAGGCTATCTACGCAAATCGATTGTTGAGGACCCGGTTTTTGACCGCAAAAATACCGACACTAATACTCCTCCGGTGGTTCACTTTGACTATGTTGAAGGGAGCAGGCTGGACATAGCGTTTGCCCCAAAAGGCGGGGGTTCCGAAAACATGAGTGCTCTCGGGATGCTAAAGCCCTCCGACGGGAAAGACGGTGTCATTGATTTTGTCGTTAATTCGGTTGTCAATGCGGGGGGCAATCCCTGTCCTCCCACGATCGTGGGCGTTGGGATAGGCGGTACTTTTGAGAAATGCGCATTCCTTGCCAAGAAGGCCCTCTTTCGGCCTGTCGCAACGGCGCATTCCGACAGCCGGTATGCCGATATGGAGAGGGAAATCCTGCACCGAATCAATGCCTCGGGAGTAGGAGCGCAAGGGTTAGGGGGATCCATAACCGCTTTTGCCGTGCATATAGAAACCTATCCCTGCCATATTGCCACCATGCCGGTAGCTGTAAATCTTAACTGTCATGCCGCAAGACATGCTCACATAACTCTGTAACCTTTCTTGAAGCAGTATTGTACTAACAGGTTAATGAAAAACCAGGAGGGTTGTCGAAAAACAAGGTATGGAAACACTCAGAATAACTCCGCCGTTATCGGATAAGGAAGCACGCCGTCTTACCGCAGGGCAACAGGTTGGCATCACAGGTGTAATCTACACGGCAAGAGATGCTGCACATAAACGTCTGGTTGATCTACTGAAAGAAGGCGGCGAATTGCCGGTAAATCTTAACGGGCAATTGATCTACTTTACAGGCCCCACGCCCGCCAGACCGGGCATGGCTCTCGGAAGTGCCGGGCCTACAACCAGCTATCGAATGGATGCATATTCGCCGCTGCTTATCCAAAAGAGCGGTTTGAAGGGAATGATCGGTAAAGGAAATCGCGGTGACAAAGTGGTGGATGCGATGAAAAAACACGGAGCGGTTTATTTTGCCGCAATTGGAGGCGCGGGCGCCCTGATAGCCAAATGTATACGAAGCGCAAAAGTCGTTGCCTATCCTGAATTAGGCCCCGAAGCGATTCATCGTCTGGAGGTAGAAAATTTTCCGGTGATCGTAGCGATAGACTCCAAAGGAAATAACCTGTACATAGACGGTCCGGCGCAGTATCACGACGCCGGGATAGGAATGACCTGACCGAGAAAGATAAAAGAGCCGGGCTCAGAAGAAAAGAAGTAACTTAAAAGCTCTCAAAGAGCTTCGTTCATCCATCAGCTATTCCGAAACACGATCGATTATGTCCACGTGAGAACATACCCTTAACACAAATGCATTACAACATCCCAATCCTATCCTGAAAACAAAACACCCTCAGCAGTAAGAATGTTTTGGCACGGCCGAGTTAAAAAAAACATATAAACATGGGCCAGTTTTTCGTTTCTCCTTGCCGGCTTTTTATTCGCCCCCCAGGTTTTCGTCTCTTCCACCCAGCTTTTTATTCGCCCCCGGCAGGTTTTAGTCTTATGGAGGGGGGGTTGTTTAACAGGGGGGTTATATAACAAAGTGGGGGGTTATGACAGGACAATCTTCTTTAAGAAAGAGGATATCTTGTGTAGGACCGTCGATTTCCGCCCCAAAAAAAATCTCACCGACTACCTCGGTCAAAATTTGTGCACAAAAGCCGGGAATCGAGTTATCATCTATATGGGCAAGTTCAAGGCAATCAGTACAATCCATTTCCAATGAGGCCTCTTTCACGGCCGGCAGGCATATGACAAAATCATCATGTTGCGTTCAACGACCGAGCACAAACTCGCTACGTACGGTTACTCTTCTCCTGTCCATTTTTTGTTGCCTGTTTTCAAACAGTTTACATGCGCAGGACAACTTCAAGGTAAGTAACCTTCAGGGCACGGCCAAAATCCAACGTTCGCAAAGAAAGATCTGGGATCCGCTCAGTAACGGAGAGCAGATAGCCGATAACGATATCGTCGAGACCCATTTCCAAACCAAACTCACCGTAACATTCGGTACGGGAAACATCATCTTGCTTGGATCAAACTCCAAAGCGCTGTTCAATTTCGGTACCCGGGCCAGACCGGAGCTTAATATCACCGTTTTTTCGGGTGGTCTCTTTATCAAAATCATAGACGGAACCGATGTAAATATCTATACCAATAACGGTGTGGCACAAACGGATTCGGGAGCAGTCAGCACGGTTGTGGAAAGTAAGACCGGTTATACCGGATTTCAATTACTTGGCGGGTCAGCATCGGTACGAAACATAACCCAACAGGAGGCCAGAGTCCTCAATGCGGGTCACACAACAATCATTCGACAAGGCAAGGCACCTACCGCCCCTCTGTACATCACCTTCAAACACGTCGCGGTTCTGAAGCATTTCTTTGGGGATGAATATATCGAAAATGAAATGAGTATCTCAAATATTAAACCCACCGAAAGCAAAAACGCATCCAATCGCATCAGTTTTTCGGGCAGTTACACGGCCTCCCAAAACCGTCAGGCCAGCGAAGGGATGTATCGGAAGCTTTTCAGTCTAAACGAGATATATGGAGCAGTCCTCAAAGAGCGTTCGGAGCATTCGCGCAGCTTCACGCCGATCGGCTCATTCTCAGATGCCAAACAACAAGGCTTTTCAGTTGCTTTTCAGAGCCGGTTCTTTCTGGGCTCCAACACTTATCCGGCCGTCCTCTTGTCGCCTGCATTTGGAGCCGGTATATTTCATGGCGCCCTTCGACTCCCCTTTTCGGGAGGGTATCTCGGTATGAACTTTCACTTGTCGGGGCTTAGAGGAATCCTGGATAAAATCGGCCACCTGACTGTCGGTGATGTGACCGACAGCACCACGTATGCACACATTGGCCCCATTGAGAACTATTCACTCAATAACGGTGTGGTGGTATGTAATTTTTCCAATCAAAATCCATATTCGGCGATTCAGACCCTTGGTCTTTCGTTTCGATATAAAAAGGATTTGATTAATGTCGCAGGCTTTATCGCGGATATTACCAGTCCTGTTATCGGCGGCGCTTCGTTGGAATTTGAGCTGGGCATGACCGATCTTTACACCGGATACCATTTCGATGCGGATCAGTACAAGCAGCTCATAAGCACTAATGATCTTCGATACGCCCCAATCCCCAGCTCATCGGACAGTAACGCCGTGCCGTCTCCGGATTCAGTAAAAGCCGGCGTGCATATCTACGAATTAGGTCTGAAAACACTTATAGTCGATCTTCCCGAATTGAAACTGGGTCTTTCGTTTGACTTTGCGCAGAAGATCATGGACGGTCGCACGGATGGATTCGTCACCAAGGGACCGGGTATTTTTGCAGAATGGCTGTGGATGCGTGCGGGTTTTGGAATGACTATCGAATCGGGACGCCTCATCTCAAATCAATTTCACAGTTTTTACCTCAGTAACCGGTTGCGGGTACAAAAAAGTGAAAACGCCACCCTGATTACGACCCAAAACAATGTGCTGTCTACAGAGCGCAAAGCATCCGGTTTTCATCTATCTTACGAACTCTCCCCGTTTGAGGGAACCTGCGCGAAATTTTCCTATAAACAGGATTTTGCGACATCAAACGCCTTCGCCGATACGTCCCAAAAAGACAGAAACAATTACTCGTTTGGTTTAACCCTTTCCATAGACGACAAATTCTTTAAACCAATCCGTTTTGCTCGTCTTTACCTTTGCCAGGATCATGGCGGATACTACCCCGCCGGTGCCCGTTTTTTTGCATCCTGGGGCTTGATGAGCGGTTTTGAGCTTTACAGCTCGCCGTTTTTTAGAGGATTAGGCCTACACCTTGCCGGTGATTTTTATTATCTTGACATCGACCCGCTTTCTACCGACCGGGGCCGGTATAATAATAATATCGATGCGGGGGATTTCGTTTTCGACCTACTCCTGGGGGCAAAATGGAGCTTTTGAGGGCTGAGGGCAATGAGTCCGGATTGATTCAATCGATTATTATCAATACATTGAAAGAAGATCTAGGTAAAGATGGAGACGTGACCTCCAGGGCGATATTCAGCCCGAGCGATACCGCAAGTGCGGTGATCCGAAGTAAAGGTGACGGGTTACTTGCCGGTTCGTATTTACTCCAACCGCTTTTTGAATATCTGGATCCGAATCTAGAAGTTAAATGCCTGCTCCAGGACGGCTCTAACCTGAAACACGGTACCGAAATCTGCAGGCTTAACGGTTCCGTTACCGCGATACTTGCAGGCGAGCGCACGGCGCTTAATCTGCTTCAGCGTCTTAGCGGAATCGCTACTCAAACCGCGCATCTTGTATCCCTGATCTCCCATACCAAAGCACGCCTGTTAGACACTAGAAAGACAACTCCTCTTCTGAGAATTTTGGAAAAAAAAGCTGTAGCGGCGGGCGGAGGATTTAACCATCGATTCGGTCTCTATGACATGATCCTTATCAAGGATACTCATGTTCGTGCCGCCGGCGGCGTTGGAAACGCGATCCGTAAAGCGAAACTGTTTTGCAAAAACAAGCCTGAGCTTCGAATCGAGGTAGAGGTTCAAACGATTGCCGAGTTCAACGAGGCATTGGAGCTTGCCCCCGACAGAATCATGCTGGATAATATGAGCTGTGAACTTATGCGGCAATGCGTTTTGAAACGAGACCAAACCAATCCGATGATCGAGCTTGAGGCAAGCGGCAATGTAAAGGCAAAAACGATAGCAGGGATTGCCCAAACAGGTGTCGATTTCATATCGGTGGGAGCCGTTACGCACAGCGTAATGGCTCTGGATATCCATCTGGTTATCTCTTAGGTAGGAAAATCAAGTGAGCGATTCGAAAATCGAAAATCATCCCCTGAAAGCAAAATTGCCGGGCTTACCTTTTATTGAGCAGCTTATCCATCTGGACCAAACCGAGTCGACGAACCTTGTAGCCAAAGGTTTACCCGCATGTAAACCCGGAAATTTCAGGGTGGTATGGGCCAAACGCCAGATCGGTGGACGGGGACGTCGAGGAAGATCTTTTTTCTCGTCGCACGAAGGTGGACTGTGGGTGAGTATTTTGCTTGGCGTGGATTGTATGGATGAGCACTTCTTGGTCAACAGAGCACTTAGCCTCTCTATATGCAAAAGTATAGAAGATTGCGGCGGCATATCGGATGTTGAAATCAAATGGCCAAACGATATCTATATTGAAGGGAAAAAGGTTTGCGGGATTCTTCTGGAAACGGTGCCCGGTCTTAACAACGCACTAGTGGCCGGATTCGGCATAAACGTCGAAATAGCCCCGCAGGATTTCCCCCCGATAATACGTGAAACGGCGACATCCGTGTCGCAATATGCCCCGGGGAAGATAGATAAGGATGAATTGCTGGTTACCATACTTACTACTTTTCACCATCTTTTAGAACTGGATGGGGGGAAGTTGCATGATGAATACCGCGGACGTCTTTATGGGATCAACAGACAAGCGCTGGTGGACGGTAAAGAATGGTGTATCCGTGATGTAGACGACAGCGGAAGGCTTGTGGTATATGCAGACGGTACAACCAAACATCTTCTGTCGGGGACGGTAACATTCATTTAGATTTTTTGTCTGAGAAAGCACGATGATTCTCCTGCTTTGCCGGACGTAGAGCATATGGTTATGAAGAAGCTATGTATCGATATTGGTAACACGATGAGCGATCTTGGCATCGTTGATTTGAAGGAACGCACTTGCCTTAGATCAATCAAAGTACCCACCACGGGTATGATCGAAAAGATGGATGAAACGATAGACTCTCTTTTCGGTTCCGATTTTCCGCCTTTGGAATCGGTTATGTGTTCGGTTGTTTCTGAAGTAGATAGAGTGGCAGAGGCAGTCGGGGCTAATAAACATATTACCGAAACCACTATATTAAAAGGCGACAGTCCACTTCCATTTGCTAATCGGTACGAGAATTCCCATGTTTTAGGAGCGGATCGAATAGCCAATGCCCTTTATGCATTTTACACCTACCCCGGCAAAGCAGTGATCGTAATCGATGCCGGAACCACTGTCACGATAGATTTCGTGGATCCCGGGAAGGGGTTTGCCGGCGGACTTATCATGCCGGGTATCAGAATGCAGCTTCGGAGTCTTAATGCCGGTACCGCGGCATTGCCTCTCGTAGAAGATACGCCCGCAGGGAAGTATCCCGGAAAATGCACCGAGGAGTGCATGCGTCTCGGTGCACTATACAGTACTGCCGGAGGCATTGAAAAGATTGTCAATGAACTGCGGTCCAAACATGGAAACGACCTGATAGTCGCTGCCTGTGGAGGAAGCTGGCCGCAGCTAAGCGAATTGGTGAATTTCGACTTTCATTATGAGCGCTGCCTTACATTGATAGGATTATCTCTGTTTAGAAAGGATAGTTTTTCAAATCATGAATAATGAATCATGAATCCTCAATCTTCAATCTTCAATCTTCTATCTTCTACCCTCAATCTTCCCCCTCAGTTCTCCCTGTCGATAGATACGCACGGTCGGGTAAGCGAAATCTATGCTGGGCTCTCTATTGAATCGAGCCAGGATATTGCGTGCGAGTACATCTTCGACTGTTCTCCTCCTTCTTGCGCGCACCATATAGCGCAAGGCCAGCACTACTCCCGAATCGGCAATCTTAACGTATACTTTGGGAGAAATGTAATTATAGCGTAATAAATAACGGCTTCTTACTTTACTGAGCCGTTCCTGGATCTGATCTTTTTTTTGCTCGAAATCTTCCTGCCCTACCTCGGTCATTATTTTTTCCGCAAGCTCCCAGTCGGATTCAAAAGTGACCATGACTGTCATCTCATTCCAAATAAAATCGTACCCCTGGGTATAATTATAGATTTCCTGAGAAAGCATCTTGCTGTTTGGAACACTAACCAAACGACCGGTTGACTGATCCGCATCAACCCACCCGCCGATTTCGGCAAGAGTTGTTCGAAGAATTCCAATATCGATCACATCACCCGACAAATCTCCGATCGTTATTCGATCCCCATGCTTAAATCCCTTACTGCTGACGATTATTGTCCATCCAACAAAGTTAGAGAACACATCGCGCATTGAAATGGCTACGCCCGCAAGAAAAACACCGATGATAAAAAGATAAAAGGGTGTGCTTTGACGTGTATGGTAATTGTAGAAGATCAGAAGCCACAGGACCGCAACCACCAGCGTGATATAGCGCGCCCATTTACGAATTGCATGACGTCTTTCATCCTCCAGGATATACTTGTTTGTGAGAAGTATGATAACTCTGCCAACTGCCAAAATAGCGGTAAGCGATATAATGATTCCAAGAGCATTCTCGCTTAAAAAGTCGAGGAATTGAAAAAAGACATCTTGCCAATTAACAGTATCTGTCATGTTTTCCTTTCGAGTAGAGCGTGTTAGTTGTCGGGCAATATCGGTAGAGTGGCGCTTGGAGCCAGGTCTTGCAATACCCGAGGAATGCAGCCGATCAGATCCGAAGCGATAACGCTGTATTCGGAGAATTGTCTGGACGCATCATAGCCGGCCAGTCCCTGAATGCAGGTACCCAGCACAGCAGCATCCGACACGGCTGCTCCCTGAGCCAACAGACTTACCAGTATCCCCGAAAGCACATCCCCCACTCCGGCGGTTGCCATCGCGCTGTTGCCTATCGGTACGATCGTGACCTTTCCCTCACTAGTCGCTACGATAGTGGGATTGCCTTTATATATGATATTCATCTCAAATTCCTTTGCCTTTTCGGAAAGAATTCCAACTCTTTCACCGGGGTCTTTGGGAAGAGGCGCAAAAAGGCGTACCCATTCCCCGGCATGGGGAGTTATAATGAGCCGGCAGCGACGATCTTTTAGCTCCTCCGCGCGGTCCTTGTATGCATTTATGCCGTCTGCATCCAAAACGACGGGTATTTCAACTGCACCAACAATCTTACGTATCAGGGAAGTAGTCTTTTCCATGTGGGTCAGTCCCGGTCCAATCAACGCGGCATGCATCTTACAGCTTTGCCCCATTATGAGGTCAAAAGCTTCAGGAGAAAGAGTTCCCGATTCGGTCTGGGGCATGGCGTGTAATACCGGTTCGGTCAGCTTGGCCGCAAGCGTCGCCACGATCGATGAGGGACTTGCCATGTGTACCATACCACATCCGGTACGTAGCGCGGCCATGGCGGCAAGTGTAGCCGATCCGCTCATCCCGTTTGAGCCTGCGACGATGAAAGCCAGGCCGTGATCAAACTTGCTTCCATCCTTTTTTCGCCTCGGAAGTAGCTGCCCGATTCCCCTGCGGGTCGGTAGATATGTACAGATATCGCTCTTTACCACGATCTCTTCCGGATATCCAAGATCACGAATTATCAATTCCCCGACAAGATCTCTTCCCGGATAAAACAACTGACCAATCTTAGGAAAACCCATCGTGACCGTTTTGGCAGCAACCACTGTTGGGACACCGGGTTGAGCAGTGTCGTTGTTTAAACCGGATGGGGTATCTACCGCAACCACCGCAATTCTTGCAGCATTGATCTGATGTATCACCTCAGCGGCCAATCCGTGCGGGTCACCCTTGATTCCGGTTCCGAGTATGGCATCGACTATAAGATCATAGCCGGCGAAACCTTCAAGATCATCAACATCATCAACCCGAAGATAATTTCCCTTTGAGTTAATGTATTCCGTAAACGCCTGCCGGGCTTCTCCTGTCAGATTTTCCTCATCGGTAAGGGAGAAACACATAACCTTATACCCCTGGTCAAGGAGCATTCTTCCAAGCACATACCCATCACCGCCATTATTTCCCTTACCGCACACAATGGCGACCTGCTGAGCTGGTGATATCATATCGACGACAGCCTCATATAATCCCATTCCCGCTTTCATCATATACGAATAGCCGATTGACTTGTCTCCACCGATAGCTTGCTGATCAACCGATCTCATTTGTGATGTGGTAAGAACATTTATCATAAATCATATCCGTCCGTAAAATATTGAAAAGTGAAAGAGATTAACTGTTTGAAAATAAATTGATTCATTGGATTAGTCATTATCAGCATGCAATTTGTATATTAAAATCATGAGCCGATTGTTTATAGCCATAGACCTGCCGGATCCGATTAAGACCGCTACCGCAAACATTTGCTTCGGGGTTCAAGGTGCAAAATGGGTGCCTGTCGACCAGCTACACCTAACCTTGAGGTTCGTAGGTGAAGCGGACAACGAAACTTACGTAAGTATTCGCCACGCGCTTTCAGAAGTTCAGATGAGTGCTTTTACGATCGATATTTCGGGAGTAGGTTTTTTTCCGCCGCGAGGAAAGCCGAGGGTACTATGGCTGGGAATAGTGCAAAATGAATCACTTACGGAGCTTAAAAACAAGATCGAAGAAGCTGTTGTAAACGCGGGCATAGCCCCTGAAGAAAGAAAGTTTCACCCTCATATTACCTTAGCCAGGCTTAAAGAGCGAACCACGGCCAAAGATATCATCCCTTTTCTAAGCAGCAACAACCTGTTTTCTTTCAAGGAGGTGCCTGTCGATTCTTTTTATCTGTATTCAAGCATTCTCAAGCCGCAGGGTGCCATACACAGTCGAGAAGCGACTTACGAACTTACGAACGCCGGCTTTTATTAACGCGCCTTTTTTCTATAAACTCAAACGCCGCCTCTGCAGTATCGTTAACCAGCAGTTCGGAAGGAAAATCCTCCAACGCAAGAAGCGGGCGAACCGAATCATCGCATCCAAGCTCCTCGAGGGCATGCGCATCGCTGCAAATAGCCATTTTACAACCGACATGCTTACAGGCCCTTATAAGCTCTCTGGTGATATCATCCCCTATTCGCTTTAGAAGAGTTTTTGAATTATTCAGCTCAATTGCCACTCCGTAAGAAGCGGCCGTTTCGGCCAGTCTTTCGAATTCAACGAGATAAGAAGCATCGTTTGGATGGGTTATTATGTCGATCGCGGGATTCTTGCGAATGGCGGAAATCAGCATGTCCGTGTATTCGGACTTTTGAAGTCCTTTTTTGGTGTTTGGATGTATACCCAGAAGTACCACATCCATATACTGCAGGTATTCGGTTCTCAGGTCAATATCGCCACGGTCATTCTTCAGATTGCATTCCATTCCTTTAAGCAGCCGTATACCTTCAAGCGGTACATTCAACCTGTCCCAAAAAGGTCCCGTGTTCCGAGCCTGCAACTCCGGTCCGTGATCGGTAATTGCAATTGCCTGCATTCCCAACTCTTTAGCCCTTGTTAACATCTCCAAATGAGTGTGAATACCACAATGGCTGAAAAAGGTATGTACATGAAAATCGACCTGTAACATTTTGTTCTCCTCGTTAAAAAAGGCAGAGTCCTTTTCAGACCCTGCCTTTTCTTTAGGCATTATACCTGAACAGATTTATTTCTGAGCAGCTTTCTCCAGCGCAGCCTGTCCTGCAGCCAGTCGTGCAACAGGAACACGATAAGGAGAACAACTTACATAGTTAAGTCCGGTACGTACGAAGAACTTAACTGAGTCCGGATCTCCACCATGCTCACCGCAGACACCACACTTAAGATCGCTGCGGGTAGCGCGACCACGCTCGACACCGGTTTTAACCAGCTCACCAACACCAACCTGGTCGATTGAGGCAAACGGGTCGAAACGCAGGATCTTCTGATCGATATAATCGGGCAGGAAGGTACCTACGTCGTCACGGCTGTAACCGAAAGTCATCTGAGTAAGGTCGTTTGTACCGAATGAGAAGAACTGAGCTTTTTCGGCAACTTTGTCGGCAACCAGGGTAGCACGAGGTATTTCCATCATCGTACCAACCAGGTATTTAACATCGGCACCCTTCTCTTTGATGATCTTTTCGGAGGTTTCGCGAACGACCTTCTCCAGAATATCAAACTCTTCCTTTGTTCCGATCAGCGGAATCATGATTTCGGGAAGAACCGAAATACCCTTTGCAGCCATTTTACATGCAGCCTCGATAATAGCAGTTGTCTGCATCACACAAATTTCGGGATAGGTGATCGACAGACGGCAACCACGGTGACCAAGCATCGGGTTCATTTCGTGAAGAGCAGATACCTTTTTCTTAACGACCTCAACAGTTGTTCCCAGACGCTTTGCCATCTCTGCCTGACCTTCTTCATCGTGCGGCAGGAACTCATGCAGAGGCGGATCCAGGAGACGGATAGTAACAGGCAGTCCGTTCATGGCCTCGAAAATCCCCTCGAAATCTCCACGCTGAAGCGGAAGAAGTTTTGCGAGTGCGGCCTCGCGACCTTCCGTACCGTCGGCAAGAATCATCTCGCGAACAGCCCAGATACGATCGCCTTCGAAAAACATATGCTCTGTACGGCAAAGACCAATACCCTCAGCACCTAATTTGCGAGCTACGATAGAGTCTTTAGGTGAGTCGGCGTTGGTTCTAACCTTGATTTCACGATACTTGTCGGCCCATGACATAACTTCGTTGAAGATCGAGCACAAAGGATGATCCAAAGCTTCCTTGATTCCTTCTACAATACCCGCGATAACAGGTGATGAGGAAGTTTCGATATGACCAAGAACAACTTCACCGGTTGATCCGTCGAGTGAAATTTCGTCACCTTCTTTGATCACTTTGTCGCCGACAGTGATGGTCTTCTTTGCATAATCGATTTCCAGTGTACCGGCACCGACTATACAACACTTACCCCAGCCACGTGCCACAACGGCAGCATGAGAGGTCATACCACCGGTGGATGTCAGAATAGCTTCCGCCGCCCACATACCGTTAACATCTTCAGGAGAAGTTTCCTTACGAGTCAGAATGACCTTCTTGCCTTTCTTGGCCCATTCTACCGCGTCGTTGGCAGTGAAAACTATGACTCCGTTTGCGGCTCCGGGACCTGCCGGGAGACCCTGAGCAAGCACACGACCGGCCGCAACAGCGTCATTCTTTGCACCCGGATCGAGGATCGGGAAAAGCAGCTGGTTGAGATGGTCACCTTCGATACGCTGAAGAGCAGTTTTGTCGTCGATAAGACCTTCTTTTACCATATCAACAGCAATTTTTACCGCTGCAACACCGGTACGCTTACCGGTACGTGTCTGCAGCATGTAAAGTTTACCTTCCTGAATGGTGAATTCAACATCCTGCATTTCTTTGTAGTGTTTTTCCAGCTTCAAACGAATATCGTTGAGTTCTTCATATACCTCGGGCATTACTTCATGGAGGCGGGAAATCGGGTCGGGAGTACGGATACCGGCAACAACGTCCTCACCCTGAGCATTAATCAGATACTCACCGAAGAATTTGTTGGTTCCATCGGAAGGATTACGTGTGAAAGCAACACCGGTTCCTGATGATTCACCCATGTTTCCGAATACCATCGACTGAACGTTAACAGCAGTACCTTTGAGGCCGTGAAGTTTGTTGATTCGGCGATATGATACCGCACGAGGAATGTTCCAGGAACCGATAACCGCATCGATAGCGTACTGAAGCTGCTCGCGAGCGTCTTCCGGGAAGCCCTTTCCAACATTCTTTTTGTACACCTCTTTATAAGCAGCCACAACCTCTTTGAGTTCTTCGGTTGTCAGCTCCGTGTCTACGGCACGATTGTATTTCTTCTTGATGCGGCTAAGCTCTTCTTCGAAATGCTCATGTTCAACTCCCATAACCACATCACCAAACATGTTGATGAAGCGACGGTAAGAATCCCATGCCATTCTCTCGTTACCTGTCTTCCTGGCCAGCCCCTCGACCGCATCATCATTGATACCGAGGTTAAGAATGGTGTTCATCATTCCGGGCATCGATACGGCAGCACCACTTCGTACGGAGACGAGAAGCGGATTTTCCTTATCGCCGAATTTAGCGCCCATGGTTTTTTCCAACTCAACAATAGCGTCGTCGATTTCTTTCTGAAGACTTTCGGGCTTGGTCTGATTGTTCTCATAGTAGTAAGAACAAACTTCCGTGCTAATAGTAAAGCCGGGAGGCACTGGTATTCCGATGCTGGCCATTTCAGCCAGGTTTGCACCCTTACCGCCAAGCAGCTGTTTCATGTCTGCTCGACCATCGGTTTTCTCAGCACTAAAAAAGTAAACATATTTTGGCATGCGTTTCCTCCGCCTGTTTTATGGTTATACGAGAGTATATTATCAAAGGTGAAAAGCGTAAGAATATACATTGTTCGGTGAATTCAGGCAAGTGAATCTTCCGTTCGTATAAAGATGTTTTATTGAGGTATCTTTTTTTGATTCCTGCTCACTCAAGTTGAACCTGAGTGAGGGGTTATTGTATACTAATAGGTATGAAAAGACATGCCGTAGCCCTTGTTATACGCCCGTGTAAAAACCGGCTGATTGCGGAAGAACATCTCAGATCGACACTGGATCGTTTTACCGAAAAGTTACTTACTCTTTGTAACTCGGTAACACCATTGAAGATAAACCTTGTTCTTCCGGGATATTTTTTTAAATTTATTGATCCCCTTTTGCTCGCTCAACTGCGTGAGTTGCATAAAACGGAACGGCTGGAATGGCAATCGACCGGATATACAGAACCGTTTGCGAGTTTTTCGCCGTCCTGGCTAACAGATGAAAATCTGAGCGCCGGTATGGAGTTTTTCAACGAATTCGCGGCTCATCCAATGGGATATGCCCCTCCCTTTTCCAACTGGGAACCAAGTATGCTTTGTTCGCTGCACAGGCTGGGATTCCAGTATGCCGTATTATCCCGCGCCATTCTTCCTCAACATCTCAGTAGACTCTGTGGCTACTGGATAACCGAATATGCGGGTATTTCGTTTCCTGTTTTCCCTTCGGTTGTTTTACACCCGGATTCCGTACCGGTGAGTATAGAGCGATTTCTAGCCGAACAACTTAGTAAGCAGCCGGACCCAAAAGAGGAAAACGAGATCAAGATTGCGACATTGGAATACACCCTGTCTCTGAACGGCGATGCACTCGATGAACAATTTCAATGGCTTGCAACCGTTGCCGCCGACCTCGAACGTCTAATACCAAAATACCGGACAGTCAGGTTAAGTGACTGCCAGTCGCTGGCGGGCCCGCTGGGTTTGCTTTCAATTCCATCGGGAATTCGCTCTGCGAGGCGCGATCAGGACAACAATCCTTTTTTCTGCAATGAGCTGCATACTTATGATCAGGTCGGTATTCTTCAGCGCAAAATGATGTTCATAGCGGAGCAAATCCAATCTGTAAGAGAAGTTAAAGAGCGAAACGATCTTCTGCACCAATTGTTCTTAGCCCAGGATATCAATCGTTTCCTGATGCAAAAAGAGGGGGGATTTCGGCATATAACCGACCGCCTTTGGACATATCACAAAATGATAAACATCGAGCGGACACTTGCAAAAAGACACCACTCCGCCGGCGGGCACATAAAAATATCAAATTTCCTGAGAAACGGAAGCAAAAGTATCATAATCGGCAACCAGTCGCTTCAAGCTTACATAGATTATAACGGCGGGGCGCAGATTTTTGAATTGGATTTTTTTGGACGAGCAATCAATCTATGCGCAGGATTCAGCAGTAACCGCTACGTAATTCCTAAGATACTTGTGGCGGGCAAATCACCCTCCAGTTTCATCGATTATATATTCGCCCCCTCCGAACACGATCTCAAAAACATAACGGATAAGCTCAAGTATCAGGTTGGTGACTTCATCAACGGTAGATTTGACCATATGGTCAGCAAGAATGCAAATTCAGTGAAAGTCATTCTCAATCGCCGCGGAATCGCCAACATCGATGAGAAACCAAGACCCATCAGAATGGAAAAAGTGTTTTCTTTTGAAGAAGACAAACCGGCGATGTCGTTTGTATACCAACTGGCCAATCCATCTCTGAGCAGCTTCGGTTTTGTTTTCGCCACGGGAATCACTTTAGGACTTCCCGGCGTCGAAACAAATGAAGCATACTTAACCATCGGCGGTAAAGACAAAAACCAGCTCACAAACGATCACATGTGTTTTGATGATATATCCCAATGGGAGATTAGCGATCCTCAATTAGGCGTCACACTCGATTTTACCGTTCAGAAACCAGTAACCCTACGGATTTTCCCGTCCCAAATAAACGAGATTGATTCCCAGGAGCAATACGGCTGTCAGGGCACCACTTTCCTGATCTGTGCCCCCATAGAACTCAAAGAAAATGCGGTCTGGTCTCTAATAGGTAAACTGAAGTGCAAAAAAAGTAAAATGAAAGGTACCTGGCAGAATGCGGTCTGAAGCTCTGGATATAACTATCGAGAGTAGGGGGAATGCTGTATGGCTCATACTGGCAGGTCCATTCCATGCCGAGCAGGTGCCGAACATGCGGGAAAAAATCATGGGACTCATCCATGACGGTAATCGCCGGATAATCATTAACATGGAATCTATCAGCTACATTCACGATTCGGCGATCCCAATGTTTCTTGACCTCCTCAATTTAACAAAGGGTAAAAACGGTGAACTGATACTAATTTTCCGAAACAATCTCCTTTGGCAAAAGTTCAAACCTTTCAGACATTTGTTTTCCATCTACCCCGACGAAAATGCCCACAAAACCAGAGGTTTACTTCGATCGATTCGCCGCCGCGGTATGATATTGTCCCGCAAAACCGGCATCCGTTTGTCCAGGCCCGTTGCTCTTTTCATGCTTTTGGTTATTCTTGGATGGTTTGGGTCTCTGGCGATTATTATAAACATGCAAAATCGCCTGATCCGAAAACAGGAGCAGGAAATACATGATCTTTCAAAATGGAAAACGGAAGCGGAGCTTGAGCTTGAGCAGCTGGAGCAACGTATACTGCCGCTAAAACAGCTGGGACTCCTGAGGGATACTTTACCCAGGTAATATGTATGGCCGGATCACGCTTTAGCGCAATTTCAAATTCAGTTTTGGGGCGAAAACAGATCTGGTTTTCAGAACCCCTGGTTATCAGTATAGTAGCTTTAGTAGTTATTCTTCTTTTAGGACTTACTGGTAAGGCACTGTATAACGAGTTTTTTATCCGGAAGTCCAACGCCCGCCTGACCGTACTGAAATCACAACGAGTACACCTAAACCATCGTCTGAAAATAATGCGGCAAAAAGCCACTATCGCCAAAACGATAAACAATTTCGTTGGAAACAGGTTAAAACCCCAGACTGTCAGACAGTTAACAGATCTGGTGTACCGAAGCAGCCGTACTTACGGCTATGATCCATTCCTTGTACTTGCGGTAATCCATGTTGAGAGTGTGTTTGACACAAAAGCCCTGGGGAGGTACCGAAGTGGAAAATTAAGCGGAGCTTACGGATTAATGCAGCTCAAATATGCGACGGCTAAGGAAGTTGCAGCCGATCTGGATATAACGCTTCGCGGCATTGAAGACTTGCTGATACCCGAAATAAACGTTGCGTTGGGAGTCGGTTATCTCACCCGCCTGATTTCTCAATTCAATGATTTAAAACTGGGCATCCTTGCATACAATCAAGGCCCCGGCACTATCCGAAAGACACTCCGAGAAAATCAGCCACTTTCCATTCGTTATTATGATAAAGTGCTCCGAAGCTATTACGCCTTAAAAGAGGAAAGCCGCCTAACGGAGCTGAATGATAAAAATTAGTTTTTGTTTTTGATTTTTATCAAAAATTCTTCCACATCCTTTTCCGCCCCACCTTTTTTTAAGTAACGCCTAAAGTACTTCTCCGCGTTCTTGTCATCTATCAATTTGTGGTAGTATAGAAGCCCGATCTGACGATAAACATCCAGAAACTTTTTACTGTCTCCTTTTTTCAGCGCCATTTCATATGCTCCTATTGCATCCTTGGGCCTATTACTCATACTCAGCGCCTTTCCCAGAGCATAGTAAAGTCTGGGGCTATTCTGATCTACCGCGAGACCCGCCTGAACAGCTTCAATAGCCTGAGAATACTTGCGGCGCTTACTCAGCAGACGCGCCATATAAAAATAGGAGTCGACGTTGTGCCTATTTGTAGCAATCGCTTCTTCATACACCGATAATGCGGAAGAATACTCCTTTGAGAATTCATATGCCAACCCCATGTTCAAAAGTATTTCGGAATTCTGAGGATCGTGGGCCATGGCTTTTCCAAAGTATACTATGGCGGAATTATATTTATTCTTTCCAAGCATAACCCGACCGCAACCGGCATACCCTTCGGCATGATTTGGAAGAAGCCGCGTCGCCAACGTGTAGGACACAAGAGCAGAATCCAGATTACCGGCTTTCTCGAACAGATAGGCGCATGAAAGTTGATAGTAGCCGGAAAGCTTTTTGTCTCCCTGGAAAACCCGAAGTTCGGTTAGCGCCTTACGCGGCTTATCTTCTCGCAAATAGCAACGCACTAACCCGAACAAAGCCTCATCATTTTTAGGATTAAGTTTGAACGTACTTTCGAATTGCTTCAGAGCACGCTTTTCATCCCCACTCAACAACAAAGAATTACCCAGCATCACCGAAACTGTTTCATTATGCCCCCCCATCTGCAGAGCACGTTCGTATATCTTTATCGCATCCGAATAGTTTTTCTGCGCAAACGTTACGTCTCCCAAATAACGATAGCAGGGAAGGCAGGAGTTATCAAACTTCAGAGCGGCGGCAAGAAGTTGCTTTGCGGAATCCAAACTGCCTGTTCGCAAATAAAGGAACCCTGTCCAGCCCATTAGTTCGGCGTCATTATCTCGCAAAGAAATCGCTTTTCGAGCAGTTTTAAGAGCAAGAGAAGTTTTGTTTATTTCGAAGGCGGTCTTGGATAGAGCATAAAGATATTCAACATTCTCTCCGTTGCTTTTAACCGCGCTCCGCAACTGTTCGAATGCATCCTGCTGACGACCTGTCCGGCTTAAGATTGAAGCAAGTTCAAAACGAGCCTGAGCGAAACTTGGTTTGTAGGTAATGGCATTGTTGTAGAACTCAATCGCCCTTTCGAGTTGTTTTTCGCCTAAATAGTACCTGGCAAGACTGGCATGTATGTCGGAATTTTTCCGATCGTATTCAAGTGCGGCCTGAAGATGAGCAGCTTGAGCCTTCTTGTCACCGCGCAGACCGTGAACCTCCGAGAGTCTCATCCGCAGTTCCAAATTTTTGGGAACCAACTTACAGGCCTTTTCCCATGCCTCAGCGGCATCATTGTATTGTTTACCTTTGGCAAAAAGCTGACCAAGTTCCAACAGAACTGTTGTATCCTTGCTGTCAAGAGCGTGCCATTTTTGCAAAATCCCGATGAGCTGTTCGTTGCTGTTTTTTAGACGATAAGCCTTTGCAAGCTCCTCTATGATTTGCACCCGGTTTGGTTCAAGCTCATGGGCCTTGCTTAAAAATGTCACGGCATTATCAACATTCTCGGTCTTTTTGAACTTCTCCCCTATTCGAAGATGAGTCCCGCCCATCATATAAAAAGCCCGGCTGTTGGACGGCATAAGACGCACAGCTTCCTTCAACGGATCGAGCGCCCGTGGATACTCCTTTTTTTCGATGTATACAGAACCCAGCTCCAGGTATGCGATCGAGTCTCGAGGTGCCTTTTGCAGATATTGACGATAGTATTTGGCGGCAGCCCCATATTCCTTTTTCGCAGAATAGGCTTGAGCTACTTTAAGTATGATACTGTCCGGAGCATCTGCAAGTGCCGCCGCTTTCTCATATGCCGCAAGCGCTTCATCCAGCTGCTTTTGTTCCGTGTAGATGTATCCCAAACGGAGATAATTGTCTAGCCCGCCTCCATAAGCCTCAATATTTTTTCGATACCAATAGCCGGCATTTTTTAAGTTCCCTTCTTTCTCGTACACTTGCCCTAAGTCATAGGCATATTCCTTTCGTTTTTCTTTAGATCCATACTTGCGTATCAGTTTTTTGTAATATCCCACAGCTTTGCTGTATTCTTTTTCATTCACATGGCTTCGGGCCATAAGCAAAAGCAGCTCCTCATCACGCGGCGCTTTTGACAACGCGACTGCAAGGGCATCAATCGCACTCTTATAATCTCCCGTTTCAAAGAGAGACACGCAGTACATGCGGCTGTATTTCTGTGTTCTCCTGCTGGATACCGATGCTTTCTTTAAAAGCTTTACCACCTCTTTATATTTTTTGCGTTCAAATTCTATTTCGGCCAGGTTAAGCAGTACCTGATTATCAGTATAGTTGCTTCCAAGGAAAAGGAGATAAGTTTCACGAGCATCATTGAAGGCTTCTCTTTTAAAATAGAGATGCCCGGCCTTCTTCAGATGATCCTTATAGTAGTCATTACCTGTACGCTGATAAAGTGATACCCAGGCATGTGCCGCGGCACTGTCCTGGCCCGCCTCCAATTGAGATTCCGCAAGTTTTAGGATAAGAGAATCGTTGTTCTCATCAATGGTAAGGGCCTTTTTGTAAAATTCCACTGCCTGCTCAGGAGCCTGAGCCTTCCTATACGCCTCCGCGATTGACTTTAAAACTTGACCGTCGGGGGTGATAAGTGCCATAGCATGTTCAAGGGAGCGTTTCCCCTCTTCGACCCGTTTCAATTCCAAGAGTAATAAGGCATATCTCAACCACGCCTGTCCATTATTCTTATCCATTTCGGTAAGTCTGGCATATTCTTTTGCCGCTTGCGCCTTTTGCCCCTGATCGAAAGTTATCTGAGCGATCCTCTCCTGAATCACCTTTTCGTGGTTATCATCTTTCCTGGCTTTTTTATAATATTCCAGTGCCTTACTCATTTCTTTTTTAGAGTACCAGGCGTCCCCAAGTGATCTGCTCAATCCGGTGTAATCGGGTTTTTTCTTCTCGATCTTCTCCAGGAAATCAATGGCTGAGTCAATCTTTTGCTCTCCCATGTAAAAGGAAGCCATTGAAAACATGATTTCGAAAGGACTGTCCAGCAACGGTAACGCTTTTCCATAGTAAAGATTTGCTTTATCTCTGTTACCATAGCGTGCATAAAGATCCCCTAAAATCCTTAGCGCCTTCCCATTTTTCTCTTCCAGCATTGCGTATTTCTTAAGATGTTCAAAAGCGGCGCTTGAATCTTTCCTGTGAAAGGCAAAAAGTCCTAATTTCAGATGCAATTCCGCGTTTCCGGGATTTTTGCTCGCAAATGGTGAAAGTACCTGGTAGGCTTTCTGAATATTACCGGTCTGCTCATAAGCAGAAGCTGTTTTAAAAGCAATCTCATAATCATCGGGCGCCCTCTCGGAGGCAACCAGCAAATATTTCGAGGCCGTGTCGTACAACTTTCTTTCTGTATATATTTCACCAAGCATAAGGGCCGGTTCATGGTTGCCTGCCAGAAGCTTAGATGCCTTTTTGAGTGCGGGAATTGCTTCTTCTTTCTTTCCTTTCCTCAATAGATCACGCCCAACAACAAACCAGGCTTCACCCAGCGATGTATCGACTTCCAGCACACGCCGCGCATATGATGCAGATTTCTCGAGCTGATCACCATCATTGTAATACCTGGTGAAAAATATCAACCCCTCCCTGCTGCGCTCATCTTGCTTGAGCACATTTTCATAAGCTTTCATCGCTTGCTCGGTTTTACCGGTCTTTTCAAGAGCCTGTGCTTCAAATGCCCTCATGCGCGCATCTACCATCCCATATCTTTGGGCACTTTCAACTACATCAATGACACGTTTGTACTTTCCAGATCCAAAAAAGCTTTCACAGGCAAGCGGATACAGTTGCCTGTACCCGGGAATCAGGGACAATGCTCGTTCCAATGTCTCCGCGGCATCTCCATAAGATTGGGCTTGTGTAAGAAAACGTCCTGCAAGGTAATTTGGTATAAATGTATTTGAGTGCTGCCGTGCAACGGTAAGAAACGCATTTCCACTCTTTGCCATGAGTTTTTTTTCGGTTGCTTTAAGAGAACTTTCAATCATTTGTCCCATCGCCTGGTAGTCACTTGGAATCACCTCGGAGGGAATGAGATTAATGTGCATGTACTGCTTTATGGAGGACATATCACCACCCAGGGCTTTTGAAAGCCACAATGAGGCAGAATCAAGTTTTGTGGTCAAGAGATGGATCGGAAATTCAGTATCTAATACATCGACTATCTCATTCTTTTCAAAATCATCCAACTCTATATAGATCTGAACCTTGGAACCATCCTCACTTAAGGCATAGTTCTGAAATACTATGTGTGTGAACTTCTGATTGGAAAGCCCGTAGGTATATTGGCTTTTTGAAACCGATTTGGAATAGTCGCTATATCCATCAACTAATTTTGCGATGATCTGCTGATCAATCACCGACAAGCCGGCGTCAAGGGCAATCCGTGTCCTTATATACTGATCGACTAATGCCCCCAGCCAGCTATTTTCCACCGCCCCCTCCGGTCTGGTTATCAGGAGCGCTGCAGCTGTTTCGTCTGCTTGAGCAGGCACAAAAGATCCAACAACGCTACTTATCACAAGAAGTGTTATCGTCAGTTTGTGCTTTATTCTACTTCTCATAGGAAAGCCCTTTTAAATACTGCGAGGGAAATCATTCGTTTCAACGTATATAAGATAATAAACTATAAGGTACATTCGCGTGATTTATATCAAAACAAGTACAAAAGCGTCACTATAAAAAAGGTACAAATAAAATTGTCCCTGGAGGTTTCATTCAAACGCACGCATGATGTATATTAGCAAGTTTATCGCTGGAAATATTGATAGTTGATCAGTTTTTATCTTTTCCCCTTGATTTTCCTAGATTTTTTTTGTAAATAAAGATTTTTCGGTGAACCGATCAGCGTAAAAAAAGCTCTAAGTAATGGGAGTCGGGGTATCTGATCCCGGCACTCGAAGCTCTTCGGTTCAACACAGTTTTCACACAATACACTCGTCCATGCGGAAAATGCATTTATTACGCTCCACGGAGGATAGTGAAGTTGCCGCATATCATTGTTAATGATAAAATAATAGGAGTTAAGAGCACGTATTCGTCTAAATCGCACTTCATTTCTTACTCGATTAAATTCATGATTACTTGTAAATCCTCGTGTATACAATATTTTAAACCTTTTTTGCGCAAGGAAAGCTAATGGCAGCAAATGACACCAATCTGTTGTCTCCAGAAGAGGGCACTTTAGGGCTGTACCTTAAGGAGATTGCAAAACACAAAGCGCTCAGTGCCAAACAGGAAGCAGAAATGGCAGTGCGAATCAGAAAGGGCGACAAGAAAGCCCTGGAAAGACTCATAAAAGCGAATTTGCGTTTTGTAGTCAGCGTAGCCCGTAATTATCAGAATCAGGGCCTTCCTCTTGCCGATCTAATCAATGAGGGAAACATAGGGCTTATCCGCGCTGCTCATCGCTTTGATGAAAAAAAGAATTTCAAATTTATTTCATATGCTGTGTGGTGGATTCGACAAGCGATTCTTCAAAGCCTGGCCAACCATTCCCGAATAGTAAAAATGCCGCTAAACAGGGTAGCAACGATTCATCGAGTGGGTAAAGCGCGTGCTAAACTGGAACAAAAATTTCGCAGATTGCCAAACGATCGAGAGGTTGCTGAGGAGCTTGGGATAGATGAAGCCGAAGTCACAGCCACAATGAAGATAGGAAACAATCACACCTCTCTTGACGCCCCTCTGGCGGTTGGCCGCGAGGGATGCCTGCTCGATGTCATGAGCGATGACGAGCAAGAGAATCCTGAGGAAACCGTCCTTCAGATGTCTTTGAATCAGGAAATCGATGAATTGCTTGAAACACTTAATGAACGTGAACGCAAAGTAGTACGGATGTACTTCGGTATCGGAGAGGAAACGACTTATACCCTCGAAGAAATTGGAGCGCGTGCAAATATTACACGTGAGCGAGTACGGCAAATTAAAGATTCTGCTCTTGAAAAGCTTAGACGTTCGGGACGTACCCATCGTCTGAAGAAACATTCCATGCATTGATAAAACCGTTTCCAACCGGTATTTTCGATATTACCCAAATTACTATATAGTTGCTCGATATCAGCGATTACAGAAAAAAAGGCGCTCAAATTGAACGCCTTTTTCTGTTTGTGCACTTCTGTTTGAGCGATTGGTTACCTCGCCGAAGACCTCGATTGCGAGTTGCCGGACATACTGCTCTGAATCCGCTTAAGTTCATTTATCACTGAATTCAGCGCCTGCAAACGACTTTGTTCGGGTATGTTACTTTGAGATGCCAGAGTCGAGAGTGTATGTATTTGCTGAGCAAGAATCGAACTGTAAGCCTGTATGTTGCGTGCAAAAGATTGCTGCGCCTGGGCAAAAATCTGATGTTTTAAACTTTCACTTTTCGCTGCTATTGCCTGATACAACTGTTTTTTGAACTGCTCATCCATTCGGCCTTTCATTTCTTGAAAAACTTCCTGACGTATTCGATTATACATCTCCTGACTCGGCCCACTAAACGATGGGCCACTGGGCTCTTCCTGTATTGTCTGCTCATTTGACTGCGTAGAATGAAATGCTTTATCAGATTGTTGCTGCGCTCTTCCCATGGCCGCATGTTGCTGCATTTCTTTCCTCGGTGTCGGCATAATGACCGTAGCCCCTTCATCAAATCCCAACTCATTTCTCACCCCCCCCTCTTCACCGGCTTGATCATCCCCCTCGATCTCGGCAAGTATAGCAGCATGTCTTTTCTTCGCGGCTTTGCGAAAGGTCACAAAAGCATAACCGCCTCCGCCGGCAAATACGACTAGGAGCAGAATCGGTAGCCAGGGGAATCCACCGCTTTTTTCCTCTTTCTTTTCAGAATCCGCCGGTGAAGCAGAAGCTGTTTTAGCTGCCTGATTAACAGCCTGTGAATCAACAGCAGCTTTCTGAGGCACAGGCTTTTTCCCTTCCAACATAACCTGGTCCAGACCTTTTATACTGACATTCTCACTTGCAGCATTCTCGATGTTTTTCCATGCATTTGAATAAATGGTTTCATTTTCCTTAGTTAATTTGAATGGTTCGCCGCTTTTTTTCGCAACAGCTTCAAAAACATCCGACAGCTCTATCTTTGCCACAAGAGCACCACCAAAACGATAACCACCCTCTCGGGTGCTTACCGGTATCGGCTTACACCAGAAGAGGTACGTCGTACCGTCGCGCATTTTCAGAAACCCGTAATAAGGATCCATTTTAGCGGTCTCGCCAAACCAGCTCTGGTTGGATACATCTCGAAATTTCCTGCCCGGCCGGCCTTTGCTGACTATTTCATTAACGACTTTTCCCTTAGAGTTGGTACGCATCAGAGTCTGGAACTCAGGATACTCCTTTATCGCCTTGCGAAAAGGACCCTCAGCATCTTTTATTCTGCGTGAAGACATGGCATCACTCTTAGACAGGTCCAACAATTCGGAATCAAGGCTCCCCAAACGATCCTCCAGAGCATCTTTGACCTTATTAACATCGGCGTTCACACCCGGAAAATACAAACATAGTATCAGAGTCCCAATTATAAAATTCCGGAAAGCTAACTGCATACTGCCCCCTTTCAACTGGTACTTTTGCTCATGGCAATTTCTTCGAAGATTCGAAAAAAAATGAAAGAATCACCAAAAGAAGTATTGATTCAAGATAATTGATTATTTAAAGGCGTAAATGAAACAGCGGGAAAAATCAAAAATTCTTCACTTTTATACTTTTTCCACTCATCACAGATTTTTAGTTGTGAGATAAGCGCCCATTTTACCTACTTTCAAAATATAAAACTACCCTGCCGAACTGCCACTTTATACGTATCTTTTCAAAAGAAAATGAAAAAAGGGCCCAAACCTGAGCCTACTCTTATCCTTAAACAGCAAAATGGTTTCTAAACGGTAAAAAATATCTCTTTCTAAACACAGATTACTTCTCTTCCTTGAAATGAATCGCCTTGTAACGCCTGTAAGATGCTGTTTTCCAGTCATCTTTAGAAAGCCCGGCTTTCATCGCCAAGTGCTCGAGAAACTGGACTTTGTCGGGCAAGTTATCCCATACCTGGGGCAGAAAAGTCGACTGGCGGTAGCCTTTTTGAAGTATCAGTCCATCCTCGCCACTAATTATCTGGGCCAGAAGATCATGCTCATCTGAATACTCCAATGCGGAGGGCCTGCTAAGAATGGAAAGCTCGACAGTAATCCTATCAAGTTCATCGGGGACCACATTTGGGAAGCGAGGATCTCCCAGAGCAGAATTACGAGCATTATCGACTACAGCCTGATACAAAGGCTTTATACCTTCTATATATCCTATGCACCCTCTTAATCTGCCGTCTATTGTCAAAGTCACAAAACATCCACAGTATTGCCTGGAAAATTCGGGCACGTACTCCGCTTCAATGGTATTTCCTTCGGTGACGGCGGAGTTTAGGGCCTTTCGCGCCAGTGTAAGCAAGTAATTTCTATCCTCCGCACTCAAAGAAAATTGTACAGAAGATGAATCGGAAGTAGATTCGGGACTCTCAGGCTTCTCGAAAATAACAGACGCGTATCCTACGACACGCTCGCTGCTTCCGTAGTGAGGAGCTACCTGAAAACTGTTGCGGGCATCCAGGACCTTTGCGTTCAGGCCATGCATCTGCGCTAATTTCATGACTATTCTTATGGGTGTTTCTCCGCAGGCATCCAATACTCCGTCGTGTTTGCCGGTCAATATTGTTTTTAGTGATTGGGCATCGATTTTTCGCGCCTGCTCGTCGGAGTTGTAATGTGACAGGTCGCTTGATACGACTACTAAGGTATTATCATCCAAAATGGAGTCGATCATTTCCGCGACAGCCACGGGGTTAACCCTTCCGCATAAGATTGGTATTATCTTAAAAGAGGTCAAGACGGTCTGAAGAAAGGGTATCTGCACCTCCAGACAGTGTTCCTCCAGATGTGCACTCGTAAGTGATTGTACAAATGAGTGGCCTCTGAGTTTTTCTATAAGGTTCTTTTCCAGTTGTACATGCCCAAGCGGCGTTTCATAACTGTCAAAATCGGGAATCGATACTCCTTCGAACCATTTATGATGAGATGGCCCGATAAGGATTACTGTTTTTACGGCAGGATTGATCGTAGCGTATCCAATTCCGGCGACTGCACCCGAAAACATATAACCCGCATGGGGTGAAATCAGAAATCGAGGAAATGATTTGGCGGGTTTTCCGGCTCGAAGATAAGAATTGATATCATTTTGCAGCTCGGTCGGATCAGCGTGGTAAAAGCGGCCGGCAACAGCGGGTTTGCGTACCGACCGATGCTCCGAGGTTTTTTCAAAGGTTGCGGACATAGCCACTCCTATTTATAGATGTGAACAAACAATGAGAACACATAAAACTGCCCAATGAACAAACATTTGAGCCCCATATCATTCATTTAGCCGAGAATGCAAAACGGTTGTCACTAACTCAACCAGGTTCATAAGTTTGAAAAAATAGTTAAAGTAGAATGTTTTCGTATCGATTTTTGAGATTTTACAATTTATTAACTTGAAGAAGTTTCGACATTTAAGGCTTTAAACCTTCTCATCTTGCTTTTATTGCAAACGTGGAGCGAACATCATTCCTGAAAGTGCACAAAAAAAAAGCTTCCCGTCCCCTTTTCGGGAACAGGAAGCTGTTTCATACTTACTTTGACGCGAACAGGCGGGCTTTTTATTTGGGTCCGCGTCGGCAAGCTGTTACTCAAAGGCCTTTGCAGTCAATGATATTACGAGTGATCAGACCGGGAAATTGATTCTTTTTATAATTTTCATCCGAAAAATACTGCGGCAATTGATTGAGGCAGGCAAAACGCGCCGCAAAGAAGATCCGGTGCGAAATACCCGCAATCTTTTGATATCTCAGAGCTCTTGTCGGACCATTTGATTTGCTCATCAGACTGTAAACAAAGAATAAAAGAACAAATTCCACCAGGAAAGGAAGGAATAACGGCAAGATACGGTTTTCTCATCGAAAAAAACCTGGACAGCTCTTTAACGGTGTTCCTGATCGTTTCTCTATGCAGATCAGGTGTGTCGGTTTGCAAAACGGCCCGACCGGTTTGCGGCGTGAGAGATTTTTTCACCAGCTCAAAGAAATTACCGGTTTCAAGGGATTGCACCGGTCCTCCGGGATCATAAGAATCGATTATGATTACATCAAAGGTTGCCTCTGATGCTTCCAGCCAGGCATAACCATCATCATATACCAGTTCGGTTCTGGGATCATCAAATCCCTCGGCCATTGCCGGGAAAAACCGACGAACCGCCTCAGTAACCTGTCGATCTATTTCAACTACCGTTACTCTTTTTACGCTGTCGTATTTTAAAACCTCTCTGAGAGCCCCGCCGTCTCCCCCGCCTATAATACATACCGACTCGGGCGGCGATCCGGCCAGCATGGCAGGATGGGTAATCATTTCATTATAGACATGCTCATCTCTTTCGGTAAGAACAACCATACCCGCCAGTGCCAGTAGACGACCAAAACCGTAGGTTTCAAAAACTTCGATTTTCTGAAACGGACTAGCATCGCAAAAAAGTGTTTGCTTTACCCGTAATGTCAGGCCGCTGTTTCCATCAACCAGATTGCTAATCCAGTTAGATGATTCGATCGTGGACTGCTGCCGGGAAAAAGGTGTATTCATAATTCTCTCTTCGTTTAAGTAGAACAGCCTGGACTCAAATATCACTAATCAACAAATACGATCTTGGCTTTAGGGTAGCCGTTGAAAGTGGTTGCACTAACGTTGGTGTAAGCTCCCATTGCATCAAACATGAGCATGTCTCCGACTTCTAAATCCGGCAGCGTTATTCCCTCATATATAACATCTATCGAATCACAGGTCGGCCCCGCGATTACCGAAGCATAACGCGGCCCTTCCCGTGAAACCGAAAAAGGATAGGTTGTATGGTCGAATATCTTGCCGGAAAAGGAATTATAAACACCGTCGTCTATATAATACCACCAGACATCATCTCTGAGGGATTTTCCCACTACCCGTGCTATAAGAGTTGCGCAAGGACCGCTGATTACTCTTCCAGGCTCGGCAATAATCCTATAGCCCGCGAAATAGCGCTCCAAATACTCGTTAATGGGTTGGCAGAAACGAGAAAGCGGCTCTACACTGTGAAGATAGCTTATCGGGAAGCCGCCGCCGATATCGATGATCTCCAGAGGGTTTCCACTCAAAGCAACATACCTGCAAATATCCCTGCAGTACTCAAGCGCCTCAATATACTTAAGATTGTTCTCGTTCTGAGAACCCGCGTGGAAACTGATTCCCTTAACCGAGAGACCCATCGATTGAGCTTTCTCGATTAAGGCGGTCGTTTTCTCGGGTGAAACGCCGAATTTATAGGAAAGGTTAACCATACTGCCGGGATTCTGAATACTCATACGAACAAGAAGATGGACTCTGTCCTTATAGGGCAACATCTTTTGCAGCTCACATTCGTTGTCGACTACAAAAATTCGAATTCCATAATCCAGGGCATATCGAATTTCGTGATCTTTTTTAATTGGATGAGTATGAATAGTGCGGGACGGATCGATATCACAGGTATTCATGACATCAATTTCGCCCTTAGTGCAAACGTCAAAAAAACTCCCCTCCTCTTTAAGTATTGAGACGATCTGAGGAAGAGGGTTTGATTTGAGAGCATAGTACAAATCGACCCCGGGTAAAGCAGCGTTGAGAGCGCGGTAACTTTCGCGGATGCGATTACCCGAAAGAAACAGTGCAGGCGTACCGTGCTCAGCAATCAGCCTCTCAGCTGTTTGAAAATCCATATTTGATATTTCTACTTGATAAAATTATCCGGAAAATCGGGCTGATTGTCTGTTATGATCTTTGCCCGACAGGAAAGTATTTCCTTGATATAAGGATAGGGAGTACGCATGGCGTTGAAGGTTTCGCCTGTAAAAACATTTAATTTTTCTATACCGTAGGAAGATAATTTCTCATTGATAAACGCCTCGGATTTATCCAAGAAATTCGTTTCATCCGAGCAGAGGCATATTGACCAAAGCAATGAGTACATTTGAATGTAGGTATAGATCGGCACGACATTACCGAAAACCGAGCCCAGAGTTGAATTAATGCAGCTAAAGGCAACGGGTCGGCTTATGGGAGACTCTGAATGCATGACAAATACACCGCTTTTGTCTCGAAACGAGCGCTTAACGGCGGAAAAGAAATCCTGGGTGTACAGGTACTTGGAAGGGCCAAATGGATCGGTCATATCCATGATAACCACATCGTATTGTTCCGGGTTATCCTCCACCCATTTTCTTCCGTCGGTAATCCGAATCTTCACTCTCGGGTCATCGAAGGAATTCCCGTTCATCTTTGAAAGATATTTACGAGAAAACTCCACTACCTCGCCGTCCAGTTCGGCAAAATCCACATGATTAACAACGGGATATTTCAAGACCTCCCTCAAAATTCCTCCGTCACCGCCGCCGATTACCAGTATTTTCTCCGGCTTGGGATGAGAACACATGGCCGGATGTACCATGGGCTCATGATATTGCCACTCGTTTTTTTCTACGACCTGTGTGATATTATCTAACAGAAGCGTAGTACCAAACTCAGGCGTTTGGACCATTTCGATTTTCTGAAACTTTGTCTTACCTTCATAGAGCGTCTTGTCTATTGTATAGTAAAAGCCGAAATTGTTATTCAGAGGCTCTTTAATGACGCGTTTATTCGTGGACGATTCCATGCATTCTCCTTAAGGCAAAAAGTACGAACAGGCGGACGCCGACCCGTTGATTAATCGTCAAAAATGTTTCTGCATTCGAAAATTTCCTGCATTTCCTTGCGAAGCATCTTGGTAAGCCGTGATTTGGTGGCAGATGCAAGCTTCTCGCTCTCAGGTCCGAAAAGGTAGTTATCCAACCGGAAATTCTTCAGCTGCATTTTCGTATGAAAGATATTATCCGATACGATATTTATATCGTAGGCGATGTACTTTTTGAGTATCTCATCGGAGACATAATCCTGAATGGATGTGATATCATGATCCATGTAAATTTTTCTTCCATTCACATCCCTTGTAAAGCCTCGAACCCGATAGTCCATCAGAACGATATCGGAATCAAAAGACCCGATAAGAAAATCCAATGCCCGCAATGGGCTGATCATACCACATGTAGACACGTCGATGTCTACCCGAAAGGTTGATATTCCTGTTTTGGTGTTTGTTTCAGGATAAGTATGAGCGGCGATATGACTCTTATCCAGGTGCCCTGTTACCGATGACTGCACCTGGTGTCCTTCATTGATAAGCACCGTGACGCTGGCGCCGCGGGGATCATAATCCTGAGTGGAAATATTGATAATATTTGCCTGGATTATGTTGGTGACCTCTTCCAGTATCTCCCGCAGCTTGGTCGAGTTGTAGGCCTCGTCCACATACTCCAGATAATCGATTTGAGACGCTTTAGAGCGAGCGTAACAGATATCATAGATGTTGAAACTAAGGGATTTGGTAAGATTGTTGAAACCCTGAAGAGTAATTTTTTGTCCGCGACAAGTATTTATCATGAATCAGCCTCATAAAACGACGTTAAGCTGTAAAAACTATTATTCCATTTGAATCTCGTTTATATAAAGAGGCTTGTACCCTCTATATAAAGAGGAAAAATAATTCATGAGGATAACCTCTGTCTTCCTTCCAGGGCATATATTTATAATCATCCGGTCGGCAAAGAGTCTGCTCATGTGAATTCCCCTTCCGGAATCATCCAGCATGCCTTCCCCACGAAGATGCCTGTTTATAAGATAGAGGATCCTCTGTTTTTCCAAACGACCCTGCATATCCGTTATTGAAACACCATATTTCTCCGAATCGTAGCCGCAGTCCAGAATCACGTACTCCGTGGGGTCAAGAATTACGTGTCTATATTCCTCATATTTTTCGGTTCCGTCGGGCAGCGCAGGAGCGTGATAGATGGCATTTGTAATTATTTCGTCCAGAAGCAGTTTGATATCCCGTGCATCAGGAAACTTTTCCGAGATGCGTTCGCTAACCTCTTCCCGGATGTCGCGAGCCTGATCGCTTGAGGTGATCGTGTAGTTGCAAAGCGATGAGTAATCTTCCAGCATGTATCGAGATAAACCGAAAATCTCTGCCGAAAGAAGACCATTTACCAGCGAGAGAAGTTCCTTGAAATTAAACGGTACCGTTTTTGGCACAATACAGCCCACCCCGTTAATAGATGCCGTATGCAAATAATCTTCGACATTGTAGGCCGTCATCAGGATCGTTTTTATTTGGGGATATAGGCGGGAAATCTCCGACAAAAGCTCAGGCCCTTTCATCCCCGGCATCTGAATATCACTTATCACCAGATCCGGCCGTGAGCTTTCACACAGTTTAAGCGCCTCCTGGGCACAGGAAGCAGACAGTACTTGAAAATGATCCTCAAAATAATCCACCATCATCATGCGGATAGCAACTTCATCATCCACAATCAGAAGCTTATACATGAGATCCCCGTTTTCGCCTGGAAATGATTCTCGTCTCAGGGCAAACAAAAGGGTCCTTTCCAATCGGAATGGTGAACTTTACAGTTGTATGACCGTTTCTTGTAGTTGCACTCATATGCCCCTGGTGCTCTTCGATGATTCGATGGCATATACTTAATCCTAAGCCCGTACCCTTTCCGGATGGTTTGGTCGTAAAGAACGGATCGAAGATCTTTGTCTCAATCTCGGGCGCTATACCGTTTCCGTTATCATGTACGGATACGGTCATCATGTTATCCTTGCTCTGTATGCATATCCTGATTTTACCGTCGAAGTCTCCGGCCTGCTGCTCAGCAAGCTTTCGTTTTTCCTTTATAGCCTGAATCGAGTTGGAAAGAATGTTTGTTATCACCTGCTCTATTCGAACCGGATCACATCGAACTCCGGGGATTTCGTCCTCAAAATCATACCTGACCTTTACGCGGCACAAGGATGATTGTTTGATCTCTCCAACAGCTTTGCGAACAATTTCGGCCATATCGCAAACCTTACGCACCGTCTCCTGTTTCTGTGAGAAGCGAAGCAAATCGGAGATGATGGCGGTAGCCCTTGCCGCGCATTCCAGAATCGCCGAAACCCTATCCAGTCCTTTTTCGTTTAATCCGTATTTTTTAGGCATCTTAAGCATATTTACCGCTATTCCCGACAAACCGGACAGCGGGTTATTCATCTCATGAGCGATTCCCGCGGTCATTATGCCGATACCCGCCAGACGGTCGGAGCGCGCGAGATTTTCGTTAAGAATCTTCTCCTCGGTGATATCATGGAAGTGCTCTACTGCAGCCTGCACTTTACCATTCTCATCAAATACAGGAAACGAATCGACTTCATAATACCGTTCCCCTTCACCGCTACTGAAGCTTATTATTCGTTTTCCAACCGGTTTACCCGTTTCGAAGCAAGTGACTGAGGGGCAATTGGGGCACACGGTCGAGCGCTTGAAAAAAGACTCATAACACTTTTCTCCCAGACATTGGCTGAGCTGCTTACCAGCCTTGCGGGCAAAGGTTGTATTTACGCGAACGAGACGATACTGACGATCGGTTATACACAAAGGATCGGATAAAGCATCGAATGTTATCTCCAACTGTTTTTTGCTGAAATGAATCTTTCGAAACAAATCTATGCTTTCATCCACAGTATCCCCGCCCAGGGCATCCAGCAAACGGCGATTATTTTTGACGGTTCGGATGTATTGAATGAAAACAACCCCCAAAACAGCCCAGGAAACAATATTAATCGAAAGGAGAATTATCATAAAGGACAGTCGAGTGTTGAGTTAGTACTGCTATGCTTAGTAATAATGCCATAGCTGTAGAAAAGTTTCAAGGTTCGAAAAAGAGATCGAAATCCTCATAAAAGGATAAAAGCCGGGACAAAATAAATGGAGACAGCATCCGGATGAGATGACCAGGAAATAAAATACGGCGGCAGTGTTGGTATCTTTTTCTTACTGTACCGTTTCGGCTTTTCCTTGCAGCTTCACTAAACCTGTTTCAAACTTGTAGGTTAAAAAAACCAGTTTGAGATGAACTCTCTGGCAGAGCGGGTCAGAGGAATGAAAATGTCTCCTATGCCCAAAAATATGAGTATTATCTCTAGTGTGAAAATGATGGCGGCGAATACAAGGATGTTGTTAAAAAAAACTAAGACGCCCTTGCGAACACTTTTACTTTTTCTGCTTATGATAAGCATGTTACTTAGATTAAGAAATAATCTGGCCATTTGCCTGTCTTACTCTCCTCATTTTGTTTTCTGATTCCTCTTCCTGAGGAACAACACGTTTGTTGTTTCCATCCGGTACTCAAACGAAAATATACGATTGCATACTTTGGTTCTTGATCACTGTTTTGGATGTTTTTTCGCGAGATATTCGCACACGAGGATCCACTCCGAATTTCAAAGGCTGCTGTAAACATCATTAAATATACTATTATATGAGTTACCATAACCAGTCAACCGGTTCAGAGCCTAAACGCTCATATTCGAAAAATTGCGACAAAAATGCGCAGCACAATATATTTTGTCGACATGAATACAATACATCAAAAGTTCATAACTCCCATTGAGGGTGGCGTTACAGCTGCTCGCGGTTTTGTTGCCGGCGGTTATCGGGCCGGCATCAAGAAATCGGAAAAAACAGATTTGGGGATCGTGTACAGTGAAGCGGCTTGCGCCGGGGCGGGAACCTACACCAAGAATTCGGTCAGGGCGGCTTGCGTCGAATGGAATTCCAAACACCTGCCCTCCGATGCTGTCCAGGCAATTTGCTGCAACAGTGGAAATGCCAATGCGTGCACCGGTGAGCGAGGCGTGTCGGACACACGCTCGACTGCGGAAGAAGCGGCCATGCTGCTTAACAGCTCTCCACAATCGATCCTTGTAGCTTCAACCGGCGTAATAGGAGAATTTCTCCCCCTGGAGAAGATTAAGGCGGCTCTGGCGCCCCTGATCTCCTCTATGTCCAAAGACGGGGGTGATGATTTTGCCCGGGCAATCATGACTACCGATACGGTAGAGAAGCAGGCGGCGGTATCCGTCGAGTTTGAAAAAGGCAAGGCTACTATTGGCGGCTGTGCCAAAGGCTCGGGTATGATCTGCCCGAATATGGCTACCATGCTTTGCTTTATAACCACAGACGTCTCGATTAAATCAACTACACTTCAAGAAGTAACATCGCGAGTGGTTGACTATACATTTAACAACCTGACCGTTGACGGTGATACCTCTACAAACGATATGATGCTGGTATTGGCCAACGGCATGTCAGGGGTAAAAGTTGAATCCAAAGCCGACATTCTCCGTTTCCAGGATGCACTTTTTGAAGTATGCAATGACCTGTGTGCAAAGATCGCCGAGGATGGTGAGGGTGCAACCAAGAGAATAGAGGTAAATGTCAGAGGCGGCAAAACCGATCACGATTGCAAACTTGCGGCAAAGGCTGTGGCAAATTCAAACCTGGTCAAAACCGCCATTTTCGGCAACGATCCTAATTGGGGGCGCATCTTGTGCGCAATCGGTTACAGTGGTGCCCGGTTCTCTTCGGAGGGCCTGACTGTTTCTCTTGGAGGCATGAGTGTATGTGAAAAACTTCGCCCAATAGCATTTCCAAAAGACCCCATGCTTAGCGCCCTGAAAGAAAAGGTCGTTGTAATAGATATAGATCTGGGAATGGGAGAAAACACCTGTGCCGTAGCTCACACCTGTGATCTCACCTACGATTATATCAAGATAAACGCCGAATACCATACCTGATCCGGATTCTATCTATGTCCTCTAAAGGGAACATGTATTGCAGCCCCTTGTTTTAAGGGGCGTCGTTTTAATATATTTGTTTATCTTGTTTAAGATGTGCACCGTTAGCTCAGTTGGTAGAGCAACTGACTCTTAATCAGTGGGTCCGGGGTTCGAATCCCTGACGGTGTACCATACTCAAGCCTCCAAAATTGCCTTAAATAAAGCAAGCGGCAATTTTGGGGGCTTTTTTTTAAGCCTTTCTCCGCGCTTGATATTTCTCTTGAGCCCAAAAGCCGTAAATGCGGTAAGTATTAGCATACTTTCCACCATTAACTACCCGTTTTAGTTACCCCGATAAAAGCCGTTAGAATGTATCTTATCTGAAATAAATAGATGCTTCCCTTGCAGATATCGGCGATCGGGAGAAAAATGTTCAAACCGATTCAATACATTGATTCGTCCAAACTTCATAAAAGCGTTCATTACAAGGAATATGAACCCTCACCCTCTGTTTCCAGATATGTTTGCTGTTACTGGTCCCTTGCTACGGAAAAATCACTGCACGACCAGCCTCACCGGATTCTGCCGGACGGATGTATCGACATAATTTTTGACCTTCAGAATCAGATCTCTTTTTTGACCGGCGTGATGCGCCAAACGCAGAGGCTTTATCTTTCCGGGGGTATAAACATCTTTGGAATACGGTTCCTTCCCTTGGCCATCTTCTTTCTTATACAAGATGACGTCTCCAAATTTCCCGGTGGGGGATTAGAAGCTCGTTATGCGGTTTCTTCACTTCGCGACATGGTAGAGAAGGTTATCGAAAAACAGAACATCCATGATATTATTCCGCTGTTAAACAAGGAGCTACAGCTATTTTTCAAAGATTTTGATCCTAATCATTCCTTTTCGAACATACTGAATTTCTGCATACACAAGAAAGGAAACACTTCGGTTAAGGAAATATCCGATTATTTCTCGCGATCGAGTAAGCAGATAACCAGATACTTTAAGGAGAATGTAGGCATGTCGACCAAAGCCTTCTTAAACATCGTCCGTTTTCAGAATCTGATGATACTTCTCAGACACTATCCCAGAGCCTACCCTCAGTCCCTCAGCCTGGGCTATTACGACCAATCTCACGTAATCAAAGATCTTCGAAAGTATCTGGGCAACGACCTCTATACCTGACCTTACCAGGACCGTCTTTGCGTCCCGCCTTCACCTCCCTCCTAAAATCAAATGCCATGTCCCCTTTTTACAATACTCGTGTAGCCGGCGTTAGTATTTTGTTTGTAAACTAAACCAAAGGAGGATGTTTAATGAAGCTAAATTATGTGATTATTTATGTTGAGGATGCTGTCAAAGCAACCGATTTCTATGCAGAAGCATTTGATCTTAAAACTCGCTTTATTCATGAATCCGGCATGTATGCAGAAATGGAAACAGGCGAGACAGTTCTATCTTTCGCAAACCACCAGATGTTGGCAATGAACATCGGAATCGAATCAAGTAAGGAAAACAAGAGCGGTTTTGAACTTGCATTTTCGACCGATTCGGTACAAGAGGCATTTGATAAGGCATTATCCGCAGGAGCGCGGGAGATAAAACCGCCCGAAAAGAAGCCTTGGGGTCAGACGGTTGGGTATGTGCAGGATCCTTACGGAACAATAATCGAAATTTGCACCCCGATGGGATAGACAAACTTCGCCAATCAAACGCCAAGCTGAGCGATTCTCTCAGGGGAAGCGCTCAGTTTACGTAGAAGTAGATGATTTACCGGACGCAATACTCCTTTAGAAAGAACGCCTGATATGTTGTTTTTTAAATAGCTGCATATCAGACCTTTACCGACCGTCTAATGCATACTCATGATGCCTTGCAGTCCGTTAACAGATACGGAACAAACTACCCAGTGATATACCGAGCTACCCAGTGATATACCGAG
>CAZPHU010000004.1:57867-77584 GCA_964586285.1 uncultured Fibrobacterota bacterium
GTGATATACCGAGACATCCTCTGTCAATCATTCACTCATTACTACATGAATCGAGAATCCGACCTGTGCTTCATCACCGATTTAACAGGCTTTTCCATCCATCCACACCTCACATTACCTTGGGGATCGAATGCGGGAACGTAGGGTTTGATATCAAGCAGCGGGGTACCGTCAAGTATATCCACATCGGTGACAAAAAGCTTGCAGCCTTGGATTTTGACCAGCTTCACTACCGATATACCGATAGGGTTAGGGCGTTTGGGAGCACGGGTAGAAAACAGACCGCGCGGCTCGGTATCCATAAACGGAGTCGGCTGAAGATTATACCCCTCACTCATATGAAAGTGGTACAGAAGAATAATATGGCTAAACCCGTCCAAATCCTTAAGCCCGGATTGATATCGCGCATGTATTTCGATTGTGCCCTCGGTTCCGCCGGCTCCGGCCGGCTGAATCGGCATACCGTCACGCTTGTTAAAGGGAGTGTAAATTGTGCCTATCGATGAATATTCAATTTTCATACTACCTGCCCCCGAGTTGTTGTTGTCGAATAAAAATTCTCCCCAAAACGAAAAAAAAATGCGGTACGGCCGGTAGCCTGGACGCACGGCAGGGTTCTTACTACCATATTTGGACGTGCAGGTTTAAGACAAACAATCCTTTTTTCATATAGACCGGCCTGGTGCGCGTTTTGCAAAATCCAAAGAGCGTGGCTTCCGTCATTGAAAAATAGTAAAAATAAAAACCGCGAATGGAAAATCCATCCGCGGCAATCACCGGCCGCATAGTCGAAGGGGCCCGGAAAACCAGGTTATACGGCCGGGAACTTCATTTGGACAAGCACTACTTAATAAAAGCTTTCCGTACAGATGTTTGATCGGCGGATTTCATCGAAACATAATACATTCCCTTTGCAAACCCACTGCAATCGATGGAAAACCCTCTGGTGATGTCGTTAACCCTCTTCTCAAAGACTCTCTTTCCCGCAGGTGTAAAAAGACTCACCGTCGTCCCACTTTCTTTAGCCCCGCGCGAAGAAATCCGAAGCACGTTCTTCTGAAAAGAAACATTAAAACCGGTGCTGGAGGCAGCCTTATTTGCAGCTGACTGCTCTATCGAAACATCGTCCGGGGGCCAGATACGAAATTTTCCACTCGCATGAAGTATGCTCATCATATAGAGCATGCCGTCATAGTAGCGGTAGGGCCCGGTAGGAGTAGGAGTTTCCCACAATTCGAAAACAAAATTCCAGGCGATCGAATCCGTGGCTGCCAAAACGGCGGCTCCGTTTCCGGCTATAAGACCGGTAGAGTGCCAGTTGCCCCCGTCGACTTCCAGAGTGTCACCTTCCTGGTTATACACAGATTTATAAGGTTGAGTCTCGTGGTTGTGAAAGAAATTCAGAAGCTTGTTAACCTGCTGAGGCTGCCATCCGGCATTTCCAAACCAGTGACAGTCAAAACCGATATTCATTCCAACCCGCCATGAATCGTAGGCGAAATGATGAGACAACATGTTGAAATCTGTGGCCTTGGGTTGCCCTTCAAATGTCATGTAATCGGTGGTCAGGCCGGTGGTTTCATGCATGGCACGTTTAAGAAACTCTCTGCTTGTGTCCGCCGCCTCGGCCCAGAACTGCTTGTCTTCATCCGCCCACTGCGCCCACAGCTTGTAAAAGGCGGGAAGGTGGTATGAGGGATCGGTATAGGTTGCCATGTCGTCTTTGGGAACGAATACAATCTTTTTTTCCTCCAGATCGAACATATTGGTCAACCCCTGCTCCACTCCTCCATTTCTCTCCTCCAGGTGAAGCATGTCATGAAGGATCTGATTGGCTTCGGCGCTGTAATCGAATATCCCCTCACCGTCTCCCCAGCGATGCGATGCGAAAAACAGGGCCATTGCAAAATACTCGTCACCATCGGGAGCGGTATTGTCGTCAATTTTTGAATAAGGAGGATTGGGACTGATCTGCCAGGCGAAGTACCCTTTTCGTGGCCCTTCCTGATGCTGAGAATGGGTCTTGGAAAATTTCCATATCTTGTCGAACTCCTCTTTCTTATCCAGCTGCACGGCAATCATCATGCCGTAGGAAAGCCCCTCGCTTCTTATATCATCCGAATCGATCGCCTTGATGAAAGCCATATCATTTTCGACCTCGAAGTAGATGGCCTCATTCTCCTCATCTCCATGAAAAAGCGACTGAAAGGCCCCGTCCACCTTCTCATCTATTTGCGCCTCGGTTTTGCCGATTTCGGCAAACAAATTACGATAAATGCCGGTCTCGTAAGCACCCTGCTCCGGCAGTGTAACCTCGCCCGGATTTACCTCATTTATCTGCACCAAGGAGAAATCATCGAAATAATAGGTGCCGGTCGCTTTACCGACAAATATGTTAAACCTGAGATTTCCGGTGCCTTCTACATCAGATGTATAGTAAACCTCTATCTCCTGCCACTCATCATTCAAGGCGAAATTATGTCCGGTCATGTACGTTTGATCACTTCCGGTGTGAACTGATACGTGTATCGATTGCCCCGCATCGCATTTTGCGTAGAAGGTCAGATGATACTTCTTTCCGGCCTCCGCATCCCACTCCGTTGGAGTGTTTAGCTGAACATGCCAGTCTTCGGCATCTATTTGGGTAACATTGATCTCCGCTCCGTAATCTCCTGTTCTGGCCGCATCGGCCGTGTAGTCTATAGTACCTTCCGTCTCATCAATAGTCTGGAAATTCCACCCACTGCCCTGCTGCTCAAAGGATGGATCTTCGAAAAGATTCTCCTGCCCCCAGGTCAGGGAAAAACATCCTATAACGATTAAACACCACTTTTGAATACCCATACGCAACCTCCGGTTCGTTAGAATATGGAAATAAACTCTGGTATTCAATATCGTCTTTTTTCGGCCGTGATGTTTTGCTCTGAAGGTAGATTTTTTTGACATTTCGCCGTGTTTGAGCTGTTTAGACAGAAATATCAACAAATAAATCCGGAAATGTGTAATGAATTGCCACGTCGGAACAATCGGCTTAGGGTTAGAAACGGGGAAGGTGAAGCTTCAATCGATCGGAGCCGGCTCTTTCGCCACAGATTCTTTTTTTCCTTTTGACCTGAACTCTTTGGGAGACACTCCGAATCTCTCTCTGAAAGTTCTGCTGAAATGACTGATATTTTTATAACCGACCGATATGGCTATTTCGGTCACCTGCTTATCCGTCTCTTTAAGCAGCCGTGATGCTTCATTGAGGCGAAGCTGATTGAGATAGCCTTTGAAATTCGTATCGAGATACTTTCGGATCAGAAGGGAGGCATCCTTGCGCTGGATTCCGGTTTGATGGGCGAGAATATCAATCGTGATGTCGGAAACGAAGTAATTTTGGGCCATATAGGTCACCAGCCGCTCCAGCCGCTCTTCATCATCGGATTTGAGATTCACCTTTGTATAGGCTGAAAGAGCCTTGGTCCTGACTCCCTTCAACATGTTGGATTCGGCCCATTTCATTGCCGTAAGCAATAAAAGCGCTCCCAGAGTCAGAAGCCACATCAAAGCGGCAAATATCTGAATAGCTGCTTTCACTAACCGATTTTGGCCCGTGAGAGTAATCGAACTCAGTTGGCCGGTGACGGTCTCCTGATTGTATGGCGAGGTAGACAGCCCGTTAAGAATTTCTATATGATTTACCGCCCTGAACCTGTCCTCTCTTTCAACTTCCGGGACATCGTGCTGAATTTTCCACCAGGCGGGCACCGTAAAGTCGTTGAGGCTAAAAGAGGCGACCTTACCGGTTTTACCGGGTCTGTACTCCTTCTCATAGTACCTGTATGTGTTTGGATTGGATGTGTCGGTGAGGGTTGGATCGAATGATTTGAGAAACAGCCTGACAGCATCCGAGTTATCCATGGTCAGTCTCACGTGAATGCTGTCAAAGCCCGAAAGGTCATTGCCTCCCGAAGCTGAGTCGGACAGATACAGCTTGAAGCCCGCGTATGGGTACTTAAACCCGGGTTTAAGGGTGTAGGAAAATTTTGCGGTATTTCTATACTCCAGATCTATTTGCGAATGCCCTCCTTCCCATTGATCCGAAACAGACTCCACTCTGATATCGGTGGAAGGGAAAAGGGTAAATGAGATACTGTTGAAAAACTTAAGCCGGACTATCCCACCGATTGTAACAACAAGCGAGAGTCCCAGAAGAACACAGCAAATCCCCCAGGCGGATTTCTTATTCATTGCAAGCACATTTCTTTGAAAACGCAAGACAGGTCAGCAATTGTGACACCCTTAAAGGATCATTCAAAAAGCTCGATCTTTCAGGCTGCAATATTTATGATAACATATAGGTAACCGCAATGCCCATCTCGGTTCAAAACAGATCGGAGACCGGGATGCATTTTATAATTTCGGGCGTCGCCTGTTTTTTATGTACAATCACACATACGACACTTCAGGGTATCCAATATCGTCACATGTTAGAAAAACCGGGAGGACAAGTATGAATTTCTTGAAAAAGTTTACGGCTCCGGCTTTAGATCTGCAGAACCGTTGATAAGATTAGCTCTTTGATACAGTCGTTTACACTGAATGTAAAGAATTAACTTAGGAGCACACATTTAGGCATCTGCCTTTTAGATTAACCACCAAGAGGTAAAAACCCAATAGGAAAAAAGAAGTAAAAAGCGCATGAGCTCTCATGCGCTCATTACATTCACGACCGTTATTACCAGCGATTCCTTGAAGGCCTGCTGGTTCTTTCCGGTTTAGGACGAGCCTCATTAACGGTCAGATTACGTCCCTTGAAATCTTTTCCGTTAAGTTCAGCGATTGCCGATTCAGCCTGACTGCTTTGAGGCATCTCAATGAAGCCGAAACCCTTTGATCTTCCCGTCATTTTGTCGGTGATAACAGCCGCCGAAGAGACTTCACCGTACTGCGAGAAAAGATCTTGCAGATCATTCTGAGTCACATTGTAAGAGAGGTTGCCAACATAAATGTTCATACGAAACCCACCATCGATTCTGTGCCATCGAAAAAGTTCCGCCGAAAGCCATATCTGGCACAGAATATGGTATCGACGCACTGGTTACCCAGCGTGAGAAAATTATTTAAATCAACATTTAACAATATAATCTTTTTATAAATAAGAAATGTTTAATTTTTGTTATTTTTTCTATCTCGTGTACCTGCAATTTACATGCCGATGACTTATCAAACAATACTCGGGACAGTTCAAATGTAAAACCCCTGCAAAATCTCAGCCAATATCCGTCGCGATTAATACTTTTTGGACCACCTGTTTGCCCCAAGGCGGATTCTTTTACCTCCACCCCTTGCCTGACTCTTGTACATACCCTGCTCTTCAAGCACCGAACTTTCGCATTTCAAATACTCGAAACCGGGATAGCGGTTTACCATGAAACGCTTCCCGATAAGCCGTTCGATACTGCGAACATGCTTGTGTTCGTCGTCGCAGACAAATGTTATCGCCTTTCCGAGGGCCTCACCACGACCGGTTCTTCCGATGCGGTGGATGTAGTCCTGGGCAAAAAGCGGCGCGTCAAAGTTGACAACGTGACTAATGCCTTCGACATCTATTCCCCGTGCGGCAATATCGGTTGCCACAAGAACCTTGTACTTCCCATTCCTGAACCCGTCAAGCACACGCCTGCGCTGAGACTGCGTCCTGTCGGCGTGAAGCGCGGCGCTGCGAAACCCCCCGGCGCAGAGTTTTCTCGATAAACAGTCGGCACCAGACTTGGTCCTTGAGAAAACAAGCACCTTCTGAGTCGGCTCTTTTTCCAGAATATGCGGAAGAAGATCGTTCTTTTGCCGGTGGGAAATGGTATAGAAATGCTGCTCGACGGTCTGAGCCGGAGAGCAGGGTTTTCCTATCTCTACAACCTTGGGCTCGACCTGAATCTCTGAAATAAGCTTACGAATCTCCGGCGACATTGTGGCCGAAAATAACATCGTCTGACGTTTGCGAGGTATGGCTTTGATAATTCTTCTCACATCCTTTATGAAACCCATATCATACATCCTGTCGGCTTCATCAAGAATGAGAATCTCTACACGCGAAAGATCGATAGTGCGGCGTCCGATATGGTCAAGCAGACGCCCCGGGGTCGCGGCGACTATCTCCACACCGCGCCGAAGCTTGCGGATCTGTTCGCGGATATCGACTCCCCCGTAAATGGACAGCGCACGCAAACCGGTGCTGCCTCCATAGGTAATTACCGATTGAACAATCTGCAAGGTAAGTTCGCGAGTAGGAGCAAGGATAAGGACTCGGGGATACCTCTGAGGGCTGTCCGGAGAAAAATGCCTGTGAAGCAGGTGAAGTGTCGGCAAAACAAATGCCGCAGTCTTACCTGTTCCCGTCGGGGCACAACCAATAATATCTTTACCGCTCAGTGCGATCGGTATTGCTTTACTTTGAATCTCGGTAGGTGAGTTGTAGCCGGCGGCTCCAATACCCTTCAAAATCGTTTCGGCCAGGCCGAAAACGGAAAAACCCATTTCGTTCCTTCTAAATCCCACTATGGGGATCAAACCAACGTATAGTATATGACACGCTACTTACAATGGGAACGAGCAAGGAGGTAGGAAAGAAGAACCTTCGTTTATACCCGTGCTAATATCATCGGAGTGCGGGTCTGTTCACCGGCATTCTCATAAAGCCGGTGATTCCTGCATTAGCAGTGAGACTAATATAGTTCGTGCCGTGTAAAATGTTATTGTTTTTTTTATTTTTTTTATGAGCCCATAAAAGACCCGTCCTCGTTTTGAATCAATAATGGATTCCCAGCAAGATCGGGCGAATCCTGGTATCAACCAGCACAAGTTGGCCCGAACCGCTGCCCCCACCTCCACCGGGGGCCGTAACAATCCCCATGTCGATAAACTCTGAAATAACCGAATCATCATAGGTCAGATATAAACGTGAACCGGAATTATGTTGAAAACCACTTGCTGAGTCCACATGATGAATCGAGCCGACCATGTCGTTTCCCACGCCCCAATTGTAGCTGCAAGATCCGGTTCCCGCTACATGAACATATCCCCTGAAAAATCCGCTGCTCCCGAACTGATTAACCACACCGCCACTGTCCACATAAACCATGGTATTGGACCCGGCGCCGTTTTCATACCAGTTTCCATTACAGTTGATCGTCTTCTCCACGATCCACATGACGTTGGCGTCCACCACGTCGGCACTGTATTGCATGTTCATAAAGCCGTCCACACGAACAACCAGAAAACCGTTCCAAAGCTCCCCGCTTGCCAGGGCAGCGTTGTAGAGCCCCTGCACATGAGCCCCCGTCACGTTAATGAGGTTAAGAGCGGTGGATGATTTGATTTTCGATGAAGGAATAGATGACAGATCCACCCTGAAAGGCTGTTCACTTCCGGTCGGCAGATCGAGCCTGGATGGAATATCGATATTCCCCCCGTTATCCTCAACACCGGCCGCGTTTATGACCCTGGAGGTATTTAGCCTACCCGAATGGATAAGCTCAAAACCGTTCATATCCACATACCTGTTCCCCGACACATCACAGTTAAAAAAAGCCGAATCATTGAGTTGCAGGTTGACATCCAATTGGAGGTCTTGCTCAAAACCCGATTTGCCGCCGATGTGCAGGGAGTTGTTCTGAGACTTTAGCGGCGTCTGGAAATAGGCGGGCCCGTTTATAAAAACCCGACCGTCAAATGAACTCATCAGACTGGATGAACCGGTCCTGAAACTGCCGTTAATCACGCTGCTGTCGGCTGAGCTGTTGAAATGAACGTCGCCTGCAAAATACACGTTCCCGTTGATTGTGACTTTGCTGTCAAAATTGCGCCCGTCACCCCCCATATAGATGGCGTACCGCCTTCTGGGGAAACTCATGGCAAGGCCGCGCAGCTCATAGTTTCCGATCAACCTCTCTCTCCCCCCTTTGCCCGCATACCCAAACGCCTCGATTCGCAACAGCATCTTTTGGGGATCAAACGCCGTTATTCGCGCCGACACTTGGGGAGAATTGCCCTGTGAGGGGTTGATTTTCATCCGGGACTCGATTGCGGAGGCGTTTGTGTCGGAAACCAGAAGCCACTGATGAGTAGAATCGCCGATATACTTGCTCAGAAGTTCCAAAGCTGTCCGGGGCTGTTTGAGAAACTGCTTTTCGCAAGCGCTTAAACCGGCCCGGGCCGCCAGGGAGGATGTTCTCATATTGAGAAAATCGATCGAACTCATCTTATCACTCTGAGACAGCCCGATCAATCCAAGCCCGGTAAGCGAAGCCGCGAAAAGGGCCACCAGCCCGTATAGAAGCGCCGAGCCTTTTGGATTCTCAAAAAGCATTCTCATTTCCGATTCCTAAAACAAACCGTTATTGGGTATTTCAACCGTCTCCACATACCGTCTCCAGGAATACCTTCCCGACCGGGAAATCGCAACATTGCCCACAGACCAGGGGCTGTTCACACTCATGCCCGTTTCGCCGTCGCTTCGTGTAACGAGGCCTATACGTATCGCCTTTACGCCCTTCTTTTCGCTGGGCTGGGGATTGTCTTTCCAAATATATCGACCCAAATCAGCTCTTTGCAACACCACCCCCTTAACAAGCAGCGTCCCCGGACCGTCGGTCTTGAATCGCAGAGACAGGAATAAATCGCTTGTTTTGGGAACGCTCAACGTAAAGACGGCGGGGGAATCATAGGGTAAAAACCGCTCCGATGTCACAACCGTGCCGGAGGAATTTGTCAACGCCCACTCCATCCAGTCCAGCACCTGCAAAAAACCGCCTTGGGGATCAAGCTCAAAGTGTATTTCCACACGCTGATCTTCATTGAAACTAAGAGGCGTGATGTGACGGATAAAGCCGGTCGAGGCCGTGGCGATCGACAAACGCATAGCGCCTCCGAAAGCGCCGATCGAGCAGTTGGAAGCTGTCCAGTTGGCGGTATTTGCCGTTGATTGATCCAAGATAGTGGAGTCGATATCAAACACTCCATACTGGAACTGAAGTGCATAAACATTAGACGCCAGAATCATCGAGTCGCTGCCGTGGTATCTATTAAGGTTGTTTTTTTGCAAATGATACCGGATCGTGTCGATACCCATTAACTGAGCCGAGTTATTCACCCGCGCCTTGAGAATAGTCAGGGTATCGGACGGATCTCCTTCCTTATGAATGAACGATGAGCTGTCGCCAAGCCAGCTCCCTGCCACAGTGACTTTCTGAACCGTGTTGGAGCCCGTGGGATTGAGCACCGTTTTGAACCCGGTGTTTCGGATCTCCCGCCCAAGCATCGCCGCAACATCACGCGACTGCGACTGAAGCCCGGATATCCTTCGCCCGCTTACCGCATGAGCATTGATCATCTTCATCTGCGACAGTATCAGCACCGACACGATTCCCACCAGAGCCATGTATATAACCATCTCGACCAGCGTCAATCCGTTTCTGTTCATCTCAGCGCCCCGGTGAGGTTGATTTGACGGCGCCGGTTTTCGGCGCGGCTCCATTGGACCGTTATACTGGCCCTTTTGATCGGGCCGACAGTATCGATCTCCCAGATCCGAAAAAGCGTCAGGTTATCCTCCACGATCTGATCGGAGCTGTCGACGGGAAAGGGCGAGGCACTCAGTTGAATCAATTTGCTTTCGGCGGCCTTGAAAGCAAGCTCAGATGTGTAGGCATCCTTTTGCAGTCCCACGCTGCTTTTCAGGGATCGGGTAAAAATCACCGCGGAGGTACTTATAATAATGATAACGATAAATATCTCGATGATCGAAAAGCCGGATTCTAAAGAGCGATCCATGATGAGCCGTTCCATTTATACATTTTGAAATTCTGTTTCTCTTTCGATACCCTGAGGCAAAAGACCACGTCGGAAAGTTTTTCGGAACTGATATACACACTTCCCTCATTCACCGTCCCAAACGCATCATTTGCCACCAAAAGCCCCACACTGTTCCAGTCCCCGGCCGCGGGAACTCCGCCTGCGGGCAGGGAAGCATCCGGTGGTGCGGATACGGGCGGGTTGGAAGGAAGCCCGAATTGCAAGGGAGGTTCGAGGCTAATCGACTGAACCGATTCGCCGGACTGATACACACCGTCATCATTGTAGTCTACCGAAACATCATAACCGGCGCCGGTAAACATAACCTGCACCGATGCGTCACTTTTAAGCCCGGTCATACGAACGGATGAAATGTCCCTGAGGATCTGATACGCTGCGGATTCCAGAGAGGCGTGAGCGGAGAAAGTGGAAAAACCGTGTACCGCCGCGGTACCCAGCAAACCGACTATAACGATTACGATGATCAGCTCAAGAAGAGTGAATCCTTTAACAGAGCCCATGAACGCCTCCCCATTCCTGTTTTATTCTAACATGGAAATTTAAGGGAAGCAACCATTTACTTTTCAAGCATTTAGATTGACCGAAACGGCAAGAGACGTGTGTTTTTCTTTCAAGTCTTTTGTTTCAGGGGCTTAGAAACAGAAAACGAGCGATCTCCCGGGGCAATCAGCGCAATTCTTCGTATGTTGAGATCCTGGCAGTGCCTGAAATAACCGCCAGATTACTCCAGACCGAAAGCCTCGATCCTGCTGTCGAAAAATTGCACGGCTCATCCACTGAAAACCGCTCGTTTGTGAGTAGGGCTGTTTTTCTACTTAATCGACATTATCCGAAAGAGCGCTGGAACAGCCCGGCGATCGCATCCACGGCCTCATCGGTCGGAAAACGTGTACCGGTGGCGGCAAAAGTCTTGTGCAAAATCACCGGATCTTCCAAGACCCATTCCTTATTCTGCCAGGTGACCCATTCCTTGCTCTCGAGGTCAAAGACGTGAAGCGGCCTGTTGAAGAACTTGGCCAGCTCTATCCCCCAGCCGGTACCACCTTTAAGTGTACCGTTTGAGAGAAGCCAACCTACTCCAAACACCTGATATCCCTGATTGATGACATGAAAGAGCGTCTGAAACACCTTACGCATGGTCATCGTGTGTCGATAAACGCGCTCCATATGCTTATCGATTATGTCAAAACTTACATTTCCGTGATCAAGTTCTTCAGGAGTAAGAACTTTGAGGCCTCTTTCGCGTTTTGGCTTGTGCCCGTCGAAACTGTAGGTAACCTCCGCGATTCCCCACTTCTCAGCCTGTATTCCGAATTGCTCCTCGGTTCCGAGGTGACCGCTGGTATACAGTGTTGTCTCAGATGCTTCCGGCATGTTGTCCTTCTCCCTTCATTTTTATATTTCCATCAGACAGCAGGTATATGTATCTTACTCTATTATTATTCCAAACAGTTTGAATTTTTACTGCAATTTCTTTCGTTCCTATAAAATACGATTGTTTATCGGGAGTAACAACAATATGCCCTAAAAATAGGCTCATCTGTTTGGACAAGAAAAAAAAAATGTTCGCCCGATGATGATGATGCGTTATAATTATAAATGCTCACCCATTTACCCGGAGGTTGTCATGTTGAGCTTCACAATCCTGATCGCTTTGATTCCCGTGGTTTGTTTATCGCAAATAATCAGCGGCACAGATACGCTTCAAGTCGGAGAGGGCCTTATTTTCGGCAAGGATACGGTAGTCTCGGCAAACCTGTATCGTTATGAACCCGATACCACCGTTTTTGATTTCGCCCTCGTAGAGGAGGTAAACTGTTGTCTGGCGCTTGGTTGCTGCTGTAACGGACTGGTTTCATCAAACCGATCCATGTTTTTTTCAAAGGCTCCCATAGATTCAATCGATTTTTCGTCCCAACTGGACACCTCCGCCTCGCACATGGAGCGCTTCGACGCAACCACCGAGCAATCCGACCCATCCGCGATTCCTTCCAACGCGGCCGCACGCAGTCCGGATGAGCTTCTTTCTCAATTCGGTGCTTCGAGCGATTATGATGAGCACTTTTTTGTAGTCAAGAACGCGCAAAACCAGTTTATCCTGATTCAACCATTGGATCTGTGGTACTCGCAGCCCATGCCCGGAGACGGTGTCAAAATGTCCTGCCTGATCAAGGCGGCATTTAGGTGGCAGCTTCAAACCGACGGTTCCCTTCTTTTCAATACCCCGAGTGGGGTCGAACAGAAAAGCCCCCAAAGGCAAAAACGTTTCTCAGCAATGCAACAACGCGAATCATCCCAAAAAGATTTTGAAATCTATACAATCCGGGGCAGGAAAGTCGGCACCAATGCTCTGATAAGCGGAAATAATCGCTCCAAGGGAGTATACATATTAGTCAATCAAAATAAGCGGATCATCAAAAAACACAGCCTCATTTTAGATTGATATCGATCGGGTCTTCATAAAACAGACAATTCCGGATGTCGGCCTTTTGCGTTTCTTACCCCACAAATGCAAAAGGCCGTCTTTATTTACTAATACCCTGCATTACTTGTGTTGTTTACCCCTGCTGCAAATCATCCTATAAGCGAAATCTTCGGGCCCTGTTTTTGCATTCCTAAAATTTTCACCGCACCCCTTATTGCAAACATCTTCAGATGGGATAACTTTATGCCCCAACTGCCCCAAACCGAAATAACCGATACGCTCGCGGAGCATGCCCGTAGATTCCTGGCCCTTTATGACAGAACTCTGCTGGGAATATATGTAATCGATTTGAACGGCATAATAGTCGATTTAAACCAAACCGCATCTCAACAGCTGGGCAGCACCATTGAGGAGCTTCGCGGCAAGCCCTTCGATCAGCTTTTGGCCGATGAGCTGACCCATAATCGCGCGCAGGAGCGTATCGCGCGGCTGATCAATGAAAACGCGTCGGGTGAGCCCATGGAGCTTCGGATGAGGAAAAAAGACGGCGGTATCACCTGGCTTGAAATGGAAAGCTCTGTTCTGGTCGATGAGACAACGCCCTACGGAATCATCGGAGTTGCGCTGGATATTACCGACAGGAAAAAAAGCGAACTGCGCGAGAAACATCTTCTTGACGTTTCCAGCGCCGTTCACAATATCAATCAGCTGATAGTGCGGGAACGCGACCGTCATGTGCTGATCGACAAGGCATGCGATATCATGACTCAAGTTCCGGAGTATCAAAGCATGTGGATCGTACTGACAGATTCCAACCGCGACCCGCTCGACTTTGCATCCTCGGGACGGTTAAGTGACGGGGACGCTTTTGTCCAGGACATGCAAGTCTCGCCGCATCCGGCGTGTATCCGAAAAGCCCTCGATCAGTCTGAAGTGGTGGTGGTCGATAAATCCAGCAGAGAAAATTTTTGCAGCAGCTGTAGTTTTGTCTGTAAATCTCCCGATGAGATGAAAATGATAATAAGCATTTCGGCCGGAGAACAGCTGGAAGGGATCATGGGAGTAAGCCTCTCAGGTGAATTTTTAATACACGAACAGGAGAAGGCCCTTTTTGCCGAAGCGGCAAGCGATATTGGATTTGGTCTCTACCGCATGAGGCTTGAGGAAGCGGAGCACAGGGCGCATATGGAGCAGCTCAAACAGCGAGAGTTTCTCGACCTTGCCCTTGAATCATCGGGCATGGGAGAGTGGGAGATGAATATACGTACGGGAGAGCTGCGGTGGGGTGAGAGGCTAAAACAAATATTCGGTATCAATCCCGAAGAATTCGAGGGAACCGTTGAGAGTTTCCAAAAAAGAGTTCATCCGAAGTGGCGCCAAAGATTGTTGGAAGAGATTAGCAGCTATTTCCAATCCGCATCCGTTGGTGCCGAGTATCAGGCGGAATACCCGATTATCCACAGCTCCGGGCAGACGCGATGGCTGCAATCACGGGGGCGTATGATTGGCGGAGCCGATGCCGGACCCGAAAAAATTATCGGACTGAGCTGGGATATAACCGACCGAAAGCTTAAAGAGGAAGCGCTTCGAATCAGTGAGGAGCGCTACCGCACCTTTATGCGCGAGACGGTTGAGGGAATTTACCTGATAACTTTTTCCGAACCTATCCCGGTCTCACTTCCGGTTGAGCACCAGGTGCAACTGTTTTACCAAAGAGCCCGGATTGTGGAAGCCAACGATGCCTTTGCCCAGATGTACGGTTACTCTTCTTCGGATTTAGGAAACCTTAGCCTGGAAGTATTTCACGGGGGAACGAGTAAAAAGGAGAACCTGGAATTTCTGGGCGATTTTGTCAACAAAAACTACCGTCTTGCCAATGCGGTTTCGCACGAAATCGATCATGAAGGAGAAGAGAAAGTTTTTCTGAACAATCTGTTTGGTATCGTCAAAAACGGGGAGCTGCTGAGGGTGTGGGGAACTCAGCAGGATATCACCGAGCTGAGCAGAGCCGAGGAGGACATAAGAAAGCAGGCAAAGGAGCTGGCCGAAGCCAACATCAGTCTTAGCGAAGCCAACAGGCGCCTTCGCGAGCTTGACAAGCTAAAAAGCGAGTTCGTCTCGATGGCCTCCCACGAACTTCGTACCCCCATCACCTCCATTCTCGGTTTCGCTCAGACATTAACCGAGCCCGACTTTGATCTCACAGAGAACGAGAAGAAGGCTTACATATCGATCATACAAAAAGAGACGAAAAGACTGGGTATCCTGGTCTCCGATCTGCTCGATCTTACACGTATAGAGGTGGGAAAGGCAGCCGAGCGCGTCGAGCCGGTCTCCCTTGAGGGTCTTGTTCGTGAGGTGATCGAGTCGATGCGCATACCGAGTCGCATAGACATCCGAATATTCAGCAGCGAACAGGGGCGCCTGCCGTTTAGATGCAACAGCGATGCGATCAAGAGGGTGTTTCTGAATCTGATCGACAACGCCCTGAAGTTCGCCGACCAGATCGAAATATGTATAGACGGGTCTCCCGAGGAGCGAAAGGTGGCGGTTTGCGACAACGGCCCCGGCATACCGGCGCAATACCGGCAGAAGATATTCGAGAAATTCTATCGGGTACAAAGCGAGAAGCAATCGCCAGAAGGAAGCGGACTTGGGCTTTCGATGGTCAAGGATATCGTTGAGATGCATGATGGAAACATATGGGTGGAGAGCCAACCCGGTAAGGGTGCGGAGTTTCATTTCACCTTAAAAGCCAGGAAATAAGCTGTAGACATCGATGTCAACACTTCCGAACTGAGAAATTCCTTTTCTCTTGCCCCCCTGTACCTCCGCGTTTATATTTGATCATATACGCAAGGGACACTTGCTTAACAGGCTAAGGCGATTCATCTAATTGTTTTAGCCCGATTTAGGTTCACCGCATCCAACGGCTGCCGCAAAGAAAAAATTTTAAACGATTAAAACTGGAGGGTTTCTAGATGGTGAATACCAAAAGAATTATATCGATGTGTATGCTTCTTCTCTTGGCGGTTGCAGCACACTCGCAGCAGGGCTTTAGTATAAGCAACGGGAAAGTCATCGACGGCAAAGGTAACGAATTCATCATGAGGGGTGTTAACCATCCTCACGCCTGGTATGAGGAAAAAATCGAAACCGCCGTTGCGGATATCAGTGCCGCGGGCGCCAACTGTGTCAGAGTGGTTTTGGCAAACGGTGAGCAGTGGAGTAAAACTGATGCAACAAGCGTAAGACGGATAATCGATTTATGCAAGGAATACAACCTTGTTGCGGTTCTGGAGGTACACGACTGTACAGGTTATGGAGACGCCGACGGGCATGCTCCAAACGCAGCGGATATAAGCACAGCTACACAGTATTGGGTTGATCTGGCTGATGTTCTGCAGGGGGAGGAAGACTACGTTATAATCAATATCGCAAATGAGCCGTTTGGAAACGGGGTTGAGGACAGCTGGTGGATGGATAAGCACCTCACCGCCATACAGGCAATCCGTGAGGCGGGCCTGACTCATTTGCTCATGATCGACGCTCCGAACTGGGGGCAGGATTGGGCTTCTATCATGCGAACAAATGCTCCCAATCTTATGCAGCAGTCACCGGATTCAAACATTGTCTTTAGCGTACATATGTATGAAGTGTTCGATACTGACAGTGAAGTAGACAGCTACATGCAGACATTTGTCGACAACAATCTGCCGCTTGTCGTGGGTGAATTCGGTGCGGATCACAAAGGTGCCCCGGTTGCGGCCGACAGAATTCTGGAGAAGGCAAACGAGCTGGGAATTGGCTACATAGGCTGGTCCTGGTGCGGCAACAGTGACGAAACCGCCGCTTTGGATATCATTCAGAATTGGGATGCATCATCTTTGAGTGAGTGGGGAGAACTTCTCCTGAACAGCGAATACGGGATCAAGAACACCGCTCAGACAGCCACCGTTTTCGATACCGAGGGTACATTGACTATCAATATAGAAGGAAACGGATCGGTTACGGTTGACGATCAGAACTACTCCGCGCCTGTTGTGCTTTCGGGACCGGTCACGCTGGAAGCGACTGCCGGTGAGGGGCAGTATTTTCTTGAATGGACGGGGGATGTTGAAAGCCGTGATAATCCGGTGGGAATCAGAATGAACGGCGACCGCACGGTTACCGCCAGGTTTGCGACTCCGACACAGGAAATGCATACGGTTACGATTGATATTGAGGGGGACGGATTGGTAGAGGTTAACGGCCAAGCCTACGCCGGGCCGATGGAGATTCAGGATGGAAGCACCGTTACTCTTGATGCTGTTCCCGAAAACCAAGATTGGTCCTTTGAGCATTGGAGTGGAGGATTCTCCGGTAACGAAAACCCGATCTCTTTCACCCTGACTCAGGATACTGTTGTCAACGCGCTTTTTGTTCAGGGCATTGTTGCCGGTGATGATCTGATTGAAAATGGTGATTTTTCCCAGGGCGAGGAGAACTGGCAATTTGCCGCATATGAGGGGGCCGAGGCGACAGCAAGTTATGATTCAGAGGAATTCAAGGCGCAAATACAGACTATCGGATCCGCTGAATGGCATGTACAACTGCAGCAAACCGGGATTCTTTTGGAGAAAGGCGACTCGTATGTGTTGTCCTTCGATGCATGGGCTGAGGGTGAGCGGGAGATTGTCGCAAATGTATCGATGATTGACTCCCCCTGGACCTCGTATCTGACCAGTGGAGGTTATAATGCAGAGCTGACCACTTCGAAGCAAAGTTATGAAGTGGAATTCACCATGACAGGGGAAACAAACGAAAATTCGCGTATAGAGTTTAATTTGGGCACGTCGGATATTGCTGTTTTCATCGACAACGTAAAACTTATCAAACAGGGAAGCTCCAGTGGTACGGCGAACAGGTTTTCTCAAAGAACTGTCGCCCGCAACCTCAGCATGCATTACCTGGCGGGAAAACAAACAGCAGTACTGGCATTTAACACAACACGCCCTTTTGGCAAAGCGCAGATCCGCATATTTGATCTTAGAGGAAAGGTTATCGCTTCCAAGCGGTTATCCGACATATCCGCGGGTTTGAACAAGATCAGGCTCAATTGTGCGGATATACCTAACGGAACATATCTGCTCAACCTGAGGGCCGGAAAGCAAAACTACCAAACTAAGCTTAATATCGCCAAGTGATAGATTGTTGATTCATCTGCCTTTAAAGTAAGAGCGTTGCATGAGCGACGCTCTTTTTTTTTTACCGACCGCCCCCCCAGTGCTGTTGCATTAAGGTTGAGACTTGCACCATCCCTGACAAACGCACCCCCTCCCAGCCTCCCCCTTGGCAAGGGGGAGGAGCAAACGCACCCCCTCCCAGCCTTCTCCTTACCAATGGTTGGGGTGCGTTTTTCTCGTGTCAATCTTAATGCAACGGCATTGAGCCCCCCAAGGCGACAAAACCATGAGCATAATCACCCGCTCACTGCTGATTTACGAGTCTAAGCAATTTTCCTCCAATACCCTTCGAAAGCCTGATTTCCCTTAACGGCCTTTTACAGGCAGAATCATTGCTTCTAAAGCTTATCATGACACACAATACAAGAAACCTTCTGTTGCTTTTCGGCGACCAGCTCGACCGAAAATATGAGGCACTGGGTGCGTTGGACAAAGGCCGGGATGCGGTTCTGATGATTGAATCGGAGCATGAAATGACCCGTTTACCAATGCACAAGATAAAAATCGTGTTCTTTCTGAGTGCCATGCGTCATTTCCGAAAAGAGTTGGAAGATAAGGGATACCCCCTCCACTATCATTTCATTTCTGAGAATCAATCGGGCAAAAACGATACGGTTGGGGATATACTTACCCAAACAATAAAGAAGCTTAAACCTGAGGCGCTTTGGATAATCCGCCCGGGAGAGTACAGGCTGCTTGATGAGGTGAGCCGGGTTGCAAAGAAGCAAAAGCTTGCCCTGAAGATGTGGGAGGATGATCACTTCTACTACTCACCCCATCGGTTCGAGGAGTATGAGTCCTCACGAAAGCAGCTTCTGTTGGAGCGTTTCTATCGAAAGATCCGACACGAAAACCACATCCTGATGAACAAGGACGATCGGCCGCAGGGGGATAGCTGGAATCTTGACAAGCAGAATCGTCAAAGCTTTAAAGAGGCTCCCGGCCATATCAAAGCGCCCCGCTCTTTCCAACCCGATGAGATTAGTCGTGATGTAATTAAGCTTGTCGGTCGCCGGTATGCAAATCATCCCGGGGATGCCTCAGGCTTTGATCTTCCGGTCACCCATTCCGAGGCGCGTGCGTGGCTGCGTGATTTTGTTAATCATCGGCTTGGAGACTTTGGCACCTACCAGGATGCGATGTGGAGTGGGCAGCCGTTTCTTTTTCATTCGCGACTCTCATGTGTGCTCAATGTAAAGCTGTTATCTTCCCGCGAGGTGGTCGGTAAAGTCGAGCAGAGCTGGAATAAAAACAAGGCACCGCTAAACAGCGTGGAAGGATTCATCCGGCAGATCGTTGGATGGCGCGAATTTATGCGCGGCGTGTACTGGCAGCATATGCCCTCCTATGCACAGCACAACCATCTTGATGCACACGAGCCGATCCCGCAATTTTTCTGGGACGGGCAGACACAGATGAACTGCATCCACCAGACAATGCGCTCGATCCTTCGATACGGCTACGCCCATCACATCCAGCGCCTCATGGTCATGGGGCTCTTTGGTCTTTTGTGGGGATTTGATCCGTATGAGTTTCATAGGTGGCACATGAGTTTTTACGTGGATGCCATAGACTGGGTAAGCCTGCCCAACACGCTTGGTATGAGTCAATTTGCCGACGGAGGAATCGTTGGAACCAAACCCTATGCGGCAAGCGGAAAATATATCAACCGAATGAGTGATTATTGCAAAGGATGTCGGTATTCCCCAAACAGCAACACGGGCGAGAATGCATGTCCGATTACGACACTGTACTATGATTTTCTCAACCGTCACCGAAAGGAATTCGACCACATCGGCAGAATGAAACTTCAGCTGGGAAACGTAAGCAAGAAAAGCAGGGAAGAGATCCGAAAGATACAAAAGAGGGTGGATTGGCTCAGGGGGCACACGGGTGAGTTTTGATAATCAGTCCGCACAATAGTCACTCCTTAAGATGTTTTTAGGCGACAAAACATCTCCCGGCCGCCTGGAAAAATCTTTTTTACCGCCAAAAGAAGAAAAAAACACTCCGGAAATCGTTTTCCAAAATGGAAACGTCTTAAAAAGCCAATCTCAGGTGATTTCCATTTTGAACATCGACCGAAAATCGCTTTTTGAACCGTTTTCCAATTTGGAAATCGTCACCAAAGCGCTTTTTCAGATGTTTTCGGGCGGGAAAACATCTCCCGGCCGCCTGGAAAAATCTTTTTTACCGCCAAAAGAAGAAAAAA
>CAZPHU010000004.1:77684-80226 GCA_964586285.1 uncultured Fibrobacterota bacterium
TCGTCACCAAAGCGCTTTTTCAGATGTTTTCGGGCGGGAAAACATCTCCCGGCCGTCTGGATAAACCTGTTCTTTTCTTTGCTTTGCCAAAAACCGGGGACGGCAATGCCGTCCCCGGTAGATCCGGTCAGGATTCGGAAGGTGTGGTTGCGTTTGAGGAGCCGATCGTGGTATTTGGCGCCGGAGGTTGCTCCTGAGGAATCTCCTCGCCCGGCTCTTCCTTACCACTCTTTTTCCTTGAGGTAGGCTTTACAAGGTCGGCAAGATCGTCGCGTTTTCCGATGGAAAAGAGATGAGACAAAATGCCTGCGACATTACCGTAAATCCTCTCCCAATCTTCGCCTTTGAGATCCCGGTTACGTATGGCAAGTTTATACTCACCCCTCTCCTTTACGCTACTTTTTGAGGATGTTTCAAGAGCCTTTACGTTCTCTTCCAACCCCCTGATTATTTCTTGAATATCAGGGGCAGCAAAACCGGAACGCGGCTTACCCATATCGGGCTTTTCCTTAAGCAGATTTATTACATTTTTCACAGTTGAGGCCAACAGTTTGGGATCGTGGGAAGTCTCTCCACGCAGACCATACTCATCCGCTTTCCCATCATAGAATACTGCATTGAGGCTGTTTTTCAACCCGATAATCGCTTCACGGCATTTGGCTATTCCATCATCATGATCTTGGCCGGCGTACTTGTCGTCCCAACGTTCAAGAGCGACGTCACGATCGGAATTCACATAATCCTTTATTGAAAAATCCAGGATGTCGGCGCATGCGTCGAAAACATCAATCGACCGAAATGTCGGAGTACTTCTTTTAAAAAACAGTGCATCAACTTTCGGTGCGACTACCGGCCCGTAAGTTTTGGCCGCGCCAATAGCAATATCCGTTGCCTTCTGGCGGTTTGCGACAACTTTAGACAACTGATGAGCCATCTGATTCTCCTTTACTGGAAATGTTTAATGTGTGACACCGGATGGAAAAAATCCTTTTCCAGGAGGTGTCGGTTAACTACAGACAACCTAGTCCTTCGATTGATTCGAAGACTCAAATCCGGCGGGTTCACGTTTACACCCAAACGTATAACGGGATATCCCTACCCGCACAGTTTACCGCTGTGATTTTTTGTAATAATTACCTCCCGAAAAGATGTGAACAGATATAAGGCGCTTGATTTTCTTTTAATATAAATATACCGGCAAAGGGATGTGCAGTTTTTTTTTATGACGATCTATTTATAGTTGATAGTTTAAGGCCGGGCAACCACCGGCTAAAGGTAAAGTGAGGATGGAAACACACTCACACGCAACATATCCCTTCCTCTAAAGAGGCCCCCCGTTTCCGTGGGTCGGTGCAGGGTTATTCGGCAAAGTGTATTTGGCAGCTTATCGACTTCGAAAGGAAATTACATTAATCGGGAGGTTTGGTGAACAGCTTTGAAAGTGCGGTCTCCCTTTCTTCTGAAAGGGAGACCTGCCATTTACCACATCAGCTTTTTAGCCGTCAGTACGTTGTCTTTACGCCGGATCTGAATGATAAGCAATCCCCGAGCGACAGTGCCCAGATCGATGGATGAAACACCTTTGTAGTGTCTGAGCAGGGCCCCCTTTGCGGTATATACCCTGACTTCATCACCGGGGGCAGCGTTTGTAAACACTATCCTGGAGCCGATGAGTGAGAATTTTGCATCCGATAAGTTACCCGAGGGGGTTCTGTTGAGTACCGGAACCGGGGTTTTGCCGTTAAGGTTAAGCTGCCCCAGGCCGGTGCAGCCAACGGTGCCGACCGTGTCGAAATATCCTCCGACAAAAAGAAGCGTGTCCTGAAGGGCGAGCGAATAAACGTGTCCGTTAGTCCCGGAACCGAGGCTGCTCCATCTCCTCCCGTTATATTTAGCCATATGGCGCATGGAGTCCTGGCCGGAGAAAAGGAAATTTCCGCCCGCATAGATCTCATCTTCGCTGCGTACCAAAATGGAAGTAACCGATCCGTTATTTGACGGCGTGGTGAGTCCATATCACATACCGCGCCACCTGTCTCCCTCAAACACCGCGATGTTATCCACCAGACCCACGTTTATATTTCCTCCCGCATAAAGACGTCCCGATGAATCCAGGGCAAGGGCCTTTGCCGTCCCGGCTATATTACCCAACGGAAGCCAGGAGTATCCGTCCCACTTTGAAACTCTTCTTTGCCCCGCTAAAAACAGCTCTCCCTTTCCATACAATAACGCGTTTACCTCCCCATCGACTCCGGAGCCCGACTCTGCCCACTCGGCTCCGTCCCACACGGCCACATTCTTTGCCTCCACACTGCCCGCCGTGTCGAAAAGTCCGCCGGCGATCAGGTTACCGCCGCCGTCCACCGCAAGCGCGTTGACCCGCCACCCTCTGATCCCCTCTCCGAGGCTGCTCCAGCTTGTTCCGTCCCACTTGGCTACATTTCGTGCCTCTACACCGCCGGCATTGCGAAAGTTTCCCCCCACATACAGATTCCCCTCATCATCTAAGGCCACTGCGTTTACAATTGCTTTTTGGTAGGGA
>CAZPHU010000005.1:0-71250 GCA_964586285.1 uncultured Fibrobacterota bacterium
CTTAATATCACGGGCGATGCTATAGTCTGAAAATTTCATTATTCCTCAAATTTGTTACCGGTTCCTGTCCGGCGGTGTCGGTATAGTACGATTCCCTCCGATTCAGATTTTTCGTGAAACTATCTCCTTTACCCTTCCGACACTGCCGTCTTCCAATCGTACTTTTATTCCGTGGGGATGTGTTGATGATTTGGTGAGAACATCCTTTACAATACCTTCGGTTAACGCACCACTGCCCTGGTCTTTTTTCAAAACGATCTTCACTTCAAGCCCGCGAACTATTCTGTTTCTATGTCGTCCATCCATATTCCTTCTATAACCTTCCCCTATTTTCCGATCGCCCGCGACACTTACCATCTTGTGCATCACCAGTTCATTTTCCCATAATTGCAGGCGCCCCTTTCACTGTAATCCCTTTTGCGGTAAATAAGTGCGCATGGGACACCTGCAACAAGCGTTCGATCATCTGTTTCGAGCCAACCTTTTTGTGAAAGTGCAACGTCTGTCACAATTTTTGAGACCACTGTTATATGAAGATTTAAGCCTGCATTGCGGGAATTAAAAGGTGTGATTTTTTTGGCTTAAACATAAATCGGCATTATGTATTAACAACCTGTAAACAATGCGGAACGAACATGCCAATGCCTTAAAATATAGATCACCAGCTTCTCCTCCTGCAACCCCCGCCTGATTTTTACGGCCCAAAAGAATGTCATGAAAACTGCGCGGCAGATAGCAATTAGCCGATTTCGTACACCACGGTTACCTTGGCCTGTGATGTGCCCCTTGCGATCCTGTTCACCGGTAAAAAATCACTCGGTATAAGCCCCCTAAAACTCGCCAATTCCTCTTTGTCGCTTAAAACGGCGCACATCACCCCATTCCAGCGCCAACTGGATAGCCGCTAAATCGCTTTATTTTCATAAATCTGCTCAACTTCAGCATGCAACCAAGTAGTTTTATAGACGTCACGGGCTCCTCCTTGCCTTGTTTGGTAAGAGATTCAAGATAAAAAGGGGTACGTCCGTTACCCTTTAGTTGTTTACTTAAACGATATATGTATCGGTGAGAAATTCGGATATCCCCAAAAACAATTATGAAAACTCTGCTGTTTTTTACACTTTTAGTTTTGCACAACTGCGCGTTTGGTGAACTGTCGATTATCTTGAAGGTTCGCCGGGATATCGCGCAATCGATTGAAATAAAGAGAAAGGCCTCCTCTATTCTTACTGATATTGCTGATTGGGACGAACTGAATGCACGATACTGTTGCAGCGATATTACCAGGGTATACGAAAAAGCAAGAGATTCCAGCCGGGCAAAAATGCTTGGAATGGATCGGGTATATAAACTTACACTCAACTGTAACGATGAAGAATCAAGCACCGTAATTAACGATTTCGTAAAGACAGCCTGCTTCGAGTATGTAGAACCGAATCATCGGATGGCGCCCTCTTCGGCCAAGGCCGAGCCCTTTTATCCAAACGACCATCTCTTTTTTAACAACCTTCAGTGGGCCTGGCACAACACAAATGAGCGTAGTTATCCGAAATCGAGAATCGATGTGGATATCGATATGCCCGAGGCCTGGGGCATAGAGAGGGGTGATTCGTCTGTAATTATCGCCATACTCGATTCAGGCATAAAAAATTTCAAAGGAGAATTTGATAACCGGATCTGGATAAACACAAAGGATGTTTTTGATCGAGTAGATAATGACAACAACGGTTATGTTGACGATTTCAGAGGATACAATTTCGTATCCGGAGACGGCAAATCGATACTTGACGTTAACGGACACGGCACAACCGTTGCCTCGATTATAGGTGCCAATATAAACAACCGCGAGGGGCTGGCCGGTATGAATGGACACAGCAAGCTGATGATTCTGAAAATAACCGAAGACTACGGCAGATCCGATGTTGATGATATGGCCGAGGCTATTATTTACGCAGCCGACAACGGGGCACGCGTAATTAATATCTCCCATGGAAATCCCATAGGGGCTATGACCGTTCAGGATGCGATCAACTATGCTTACAGCAAAAATGTTACGATCTGCGCGGCTTCGGGAAACGACAATGTAAATCAGGTTTATTTTCCGGCGCGGTTTGCCAATGTCATTGCAGTCGGAGCAACCGGTCCATTCGATACAAGATGCGTATCATGGTTGGGTGCTGGAACCGGCGGCAGTAATTACGGTGATTCTCTGGATGTGACGGCTCCCGGGGATTACATACATATTGTAGAAACATTTAATGACCACAGGTCTTATAGAGCTGGAACATCACTGGCAACTGCCTTTGTCTCCGGATTAGCTTCTCTGCTTGTATCTCAAAACCCTTCAATCACTAATGATGCGTTATTTGAAATAATCACCTCCACCGCAGAGGATCAAGTCGGGGATCCGTCCGAGGACACGCCGGGATATGATACCTTTTATGGGTACGGAAGGATCAATGCTTATCAGGCGCTACTCAGGGGAGAAGAGCTGAAAACGGGCAAACCCCTCAATGTGCAAACACACCGAAATCGGGCTGCGACTGTCAGATACTCAAAAGTTAGTAATCAACTTTTAGTTAGATTCGAAGCCGCTACACACAAAGGTTCATCCGTCAAACTATCCGTTACCGATGTCGCGGGCCGGCTTCTGTATAGTGTGCCGTTAATGCCAAATAAAGCCTGCATTAATGTTATGATCCCTTCCCTGTCAAAGGGATTATATTTGTATTCTTTAGATTATGGGGACAAGCTTCTATCCGGTAAATTCATGAATTAGAAATATGAAGGAAGGTTGGGACCTCACCCGGGTTCTTATTTATCTTTTGCTTTGGAGTATTGATTCTAATTTTTTTCCAAGACCATACGTATGTGACGGGCAATATCATGCATACGAATTGGTTTGACACAAAACGCTTTTATTCCTGCTTTGTGGGCGCTGTTCTTATCAACATGTTTACTGTATCCGGTACATAGAATTACCGGTATGTCTTTACGAATTTCAAGAAGTTTTTTTGACAGATCGATACCGGTTAGCGTGGGCATGGTCTGATCGGTTATCACCAGATCGTATGCATCCGGCCGCTGGTAGAATGCCTCAAGTGCTTTTACACTGTTGCTGAATACGCTTACCTTATAACCCAGATTTGTGAGCATGTCCTGGTACATTTCACATAATACATCTTCATCATCCACAAACATTATCCGTTCGGTGCCTTTCTGAAGGCGTAATTGTTCCTTCTTCTCGATAATTGGTTCCGAATCTGATTTAGGAAGCAAAATCTTAAATGTTGTCCCCTTACCGGGAATACTGTCTATAAGGATATTTCCCCCATGGTCCAGTACAATACCAAACGCAACCGCCAGTCCCATTCCGGTTCCCTCACCGAGTGGTTTGGTAGTAAAATAAGGCTCAAAGATTCGGGGAAGTACATGATCGGGCATACCAACACCATTATCCCTTACCGTTATGACCGAATAAAAACCGGGAGCCGAAATGCCTGCTTTTCCTCGCAGCTCGGTGTGAAACTGTTGTTCTTTATACTCGATTTGTAAAGTACCCTTCTCGTTCATCGCGTAGGCGGCATTGGTACACAGATTCATAACAATTTCATGAATCTTCGTTCCATTTGCGAACACCGGCTTCGTATCAGGACAAAAATCTGTTTTGATGCTTATTGTCGAGGGAAGACTCGCACGCAAAAGTTCTACTACCTCCTGCAGTATTGGGCGGATATGAATGGGTATTTTAATGTCGGTTGATTGTCTGCTGAATGATAGTATTTGACGAACAAGGTGCTTTGCTCTATCGGCTGCTTTTAACACCTGTTTGAGATTTCTCTCAAGGCGACTGTCTTGAGAAGCATCATCAAGAGACAAATCGGCATAACCAATGATAGCCCCCAGGATATTATTAAAATCATGCGCAATACCGCCCGCCAGCTTTCCGATCGCTTCCATTTTCTCCGATTGCTGAAGTCTGTTTTCAAGTTCCTGACGCTCGGTAACATCATAGATAAAGGAGTATAACAAATCTTTGCGCATCAGTCGGATAGCGCCGGAGTAAACCTCCACATCCCTTATACTTCCGTCCTTTCTTTTATGCCGAAACTGGAAATAGTTGCGGCTGCCCCGACGAGCCCTCTCCATTTCGTTTTCGAGTTCTTGCGGTGTAAGAATATTGATTTCGGAGATTTTCTTACCCTGCATCTCCTCACGGGTCCAGCCGTAAAACCGAACCGCGGCCGGATTAACATCGATTATGCATGATGTATCCGGGTCGATGAGAAACATAATGGTGTGATCATTTTCGAAAAGAGATCTGTATCGAAGCTCACTTTCACGCAGATCCTCCAGAGCATGTTTCTGCTTCGTTTGATCTGAAAGAATGCAATGAGTCTGTTTGAATGTGCCGTCATCATCCCTCCCGACCCGCCCCTCAAAGGAAATAAACCTCAATGTACCGTTTTTGTGCCTCATCCAGAATTCGCTGTGATCTTTGCCCTCGGCAAGAAACCGAGGGAAACGCTCTCTAAACACCTGGACATACTCGGGTGCAAGAAAATCACCAAACCAACGGCCTACTACTTCATGGCGCTCATAACCCAGAGTATCCAGCCATGCCTGATTGATTTCAAGGAACCGGCCGTCGGAATCAAGCGACTGATAGCCCAAGGGGGCACGTTCAAAAAGTGCATGAAAACGCTCTTCGCTCTCTCGGAGAGATAATTCAGCCGATTTACGCCTTGCTTCGGCTTCGTTTGACCAGAGTGCATAGCTAATATCACCCGCCAGTTCGCGAAAAAGTTCCTTCTCCTCCGGACTTCTCGCATAAAGTTTGGGGACCGATACTCCCAGACAACCGTAAGTCCGTCCGTTATGTACCAATCTGATTACAAACCCGGTGTGCTCTTCGTGCAGCTGTACAAAAGGACAAGCGATGCATTCTCGAGAGTTTTCTATTACATGAATACTGTCCTTTTCTAAACAGTGTCGCGCGCATAATGGAATGAAATGAGAGGGTATCTTCCCAGGATAAACTTGAGTAAAATTCTGATCTCCCATACTATAGAGAAGCGATTGCAGAATATCGTTCTCAGCTACCGCGATCCAGGCACTATTGTAACCACAGCTTTTCACCAGAAGTGGACACAACTCATTTAGAAGGGCTTTATTTTCTTTCTCTTTAGTGATAAGTCGGTTTATGTCACGAATAGTACGCAACACCCGATTCACATGCTCGAGGCTTTTGACAGCTGTCTCATCTGTTAGTTTCAAAAGATTTGTCCCTTCCCGCCGATGCATTTGAGATAGCAAAGCTTAATTTCGGTCAGAAAAATGAAGACTCATATGCTCATAATGATAGAATAACCGCTGAAAAGATACCTCATACTAAATACAATCCTGCATATTGTTCAGTCAAATATATTACTTTCTCAAGCCGCGCCTTCAAATGCAAATGGGTAGACCACTTCAACTAATCCGGAACCTGGTGCATCAGCAAACGTCCATCTTTTCACATAACGCAAAATTGTCTGGTCGAATTCACTGTTTTGAGTCGTAGATTTAACGATAGATAAATTAGCCACCGAACCGTCAGGCATTATCGTGAACTTGATCTTCAAATGCCCGCTTAAGTTCGGGTCTCTTTTAAGCCAGTTTTCATAAACTCGCTTCAGCCGTCGCGTTTCACGTTGAACCACCCTGTTTATGGATACTTGGCTGCGTTTCGTATCATTGGGTTTATCGCCTGTAAGCTGGGGCGGTTCCGAACGAACGGCGACTTCACCCGCCGAAGCTATTTGTTTGCTCTCTACCTTCCCGATTTCCTTCTTCTTGATGCTCACCCCCGCAGTTCTGGTGCCTCTCGGCCCACTCACCTGAGCCGCGGCCTCCTTTTTGGCGGCGAAAGCCCCGCCGCCGTTATCGGCAACCTTTAAATTCCCGATCTCTCCTATCTCATCTATCGCACCCAAAAGATCACTTGCTTCTTCTCCCCCAACGGACGGTCCGTCGGCGCTTGAAGTAATCGCTGCGAAGATGCCGCTTGACTGCACCTGCTTTGCTATCATATCCCGCCTTTGTGCCCGCTGCTCACTTGTTTGGGCCTTTCTTGTGCGCCGCTGAGCTACACTCTCCTTTTCCCTATCCACTTCCCTGCTCTCGCGGTTTTCCTCTTCCATCTTCTTTTCAACCGGCTTTGGTGCGAATGTTCGTGCCGTGCTTTCATTTATTTTGACTTCGGGCTTGGGCAACTGCTGATCCAATACCAACTTTGCATAACGCTCCTGAATTTTGAGTATCTCCTCCTGTGTAGCCTCTTGCCTTACCGGAAGCATAGACATAACCAGTGTGAAAATTCCCAGGACCGTACCGACAATAGCCACAATAGTGGTAAATCGCCGATCAAATCGTCTTAAAAAGGATCTACGCAGCTCTTTGGGGAACTCATACGATGTGCCGTAAGTCTCCGAAACTTCGGGAGTCATTATTCTTTCCTGTAAACTATCAGATTCATATTCGGAAACCCTGCCTGTCCACAGGTATACATTATACGTGTTAAGACGCTATAAGGGACTTCCACATCTCCCTGTATTGTTATATCGCCGGGAAATTCCTTCCCGAATCTCTTGGCGGCGTTTTTCCCCTGTTCGGCAAATTCAGTAAGTACCCGATACAGAGAATCTATTTTGAATGCATCCTGTTTCAGCAGATCGTTGTATGTGCGGGAATCAATGACCACACGATCTTCAACAGATATGGCGTCCCGGGAAATCTTAATACTCAGAGCCTCCTGAGCCCCTCGCTGTACGGTAGATGCCGGCAAAATCAGGCCTGTCGCCGGTGTAACCAACTGTCCCTGTGCAGAAAAACTTTTAAGAAGAAATACCAGAATGATAGTAAACATATCCATCATCGATGTAATATTCAGTTTCGCATCAGTAGAGCTGCGCGCCTTACGAGCCTGTCTTTTCAATCGCGGATTTGTATTCACCTGACTATACCGCCTGCAAGAGAAACGTTGGGGAACATGGTAACCGTTCCATACGGAGTGCTCACTCCCCTGGCAGCATCCATGACCGAAACAACAACCTGATACTTTATTTTTTCCTGTGCGACAATCTTTACCTCTTCATGATCTTCAAAAGCCTTAATCGAGCTGTAGTCATTTTTCGACCAGGTATTAAAAAGTTTGAGAAGTGTCGCGTTTTTATCCAGACCGGGATGGGCAATCGATAAAACACGGTGGAGCGCCCTGCGCTTAACATCCGCGAGCTTTCGGTTCAGAGTCTCATAGTCGTACTTTCCATTTTCAAGCATGGGTATTTGCGCAATACCATCGCTGCCCTGAGCTGAATCATTATGGAAATAATGAACAAGATCGAAGCCTTTTTCGGTGATAATCACCCCCAAATTCAGTTTTGCGTTTTGTTTGGATTCGGGTGATGGGTTACCGGTTATGCTCGATTCAGCTGATTGAGGCAGTTTGAGTTCGATTGCGCCGATTTTTACGAATTCCGCAGAGCTTAACAGAAGAGGAATAAGAATAACCATCAGGTTCATCATGGGAGCGATATTCGGCTCTGTGTCTACTTCTTCCCTGATCCTTCGGTTACTTACTTTATAACCGGTGCGCCGGTTTTCTCCGGGATTAAGCAGCTGCAAAACCGCAACGGCGTATCTGTCGATAACGCTTATCGCACAGTCGACTTTATTTCGCAAAACCGAATACATGAAGACGCAAGGAACGCTAATAATCAATCCCAGAAGGGTAGTGTTCATTGCGGTTGAAATTCCCTGAGCCAGCAAGGATGATTTCAATATCGGATCGATATCCGGCCGGGCTACCGCGGCAAATGACAGTATCAATCCGTAAATAGTTCCCATCAGACCCAGCAGAGTTGATACATTACCAAACATTAGAACCAGGCCGATACCCTTTTCAAGTCTAGGGATCACATCCAGAGACTCTTCTTCCATCGCGTTTCTGATCATCTGTGGAGTCTGTAAATACTTTTCGATACCTGCGCCCAGTACCCGGGCAAGCATGAGCGATCTGTCGCCGTCGCACAATTGTCGGGCCTGTTTGTATTTACCGTCCTTTATCAGGATTTTGAGTTTTTGAATGAAAAGCTCCGCATCGACATTTGTATACCGGCTCAGGGCAACCACGCGCTCAACTACTATACCCAAAGCCGTAACGCCCAATGTGGTCAGGATCCACATAAAAACAAATCCGTCGCGCTCCGGACTAAATGCCATTAACAATTCTGAAAGGATATTCATTTAAGAACCGATATTATAAATTAATCTCTTTAATTAGCTGATTATCGGAGAACACCTTGATATTATCATGCGTAACATGTACGCCGATACCCTCCTTGATCTTATCGGGAGCAATATGGAATTTCCTTGTTTTATAGGATCTTTCCACAAGCATGTTTACGAGTCTGACCGAGTGTCTGTCAATCTGATCTATAATTTTCTGCGTTTTTGCTTTGAACAGCGCAAACATAACTATTGCTGGAATGGCAACCATCAACCCGGAAAAAGTCGTATTCATCGCGGCGGCGATACCGGATGCCAAGAGGGTAGATTTCTCTGCCGCATCTATTCCCGGCTTTCCCACGGCGGCAAAGGAGATGATCAGACCGTAAATCGTACCCATAAGGCCCAGAAGTGTCGCGATATTGCCGATTGTCGCAAGGTAGTTTGTACGACTTTCCAATTCTGGAATGACTTTGAGTGTAGCCTCATCCACCGAGTTGCGTATCGCGTCGCTTCCTCTGTTAGCATCGTCAAGACCGGCTTTGACAACCTGCGCCAGTGACATCCTTCCGACCTTCTCACATTCCTTTTTCGCCGCCTCCATTTCGTCCTGTTTTACATGATTGATCACCCTTTCCATGAATCGATCGACTCGGGTACCGCAGCGACTTGTCAGGAACAACAGCCGCTCGATTACAATAGCAACACCAAACACTCCCACTCCCAACAAAATCCACATGAATAAAAAACCGGGTTCTCCGGAGTTAAACGAGTGAAAAAACTTTGAAATAAAATCCATTGCAGATTTTCCTCCTAAACGACATCACCGACTTTTAAGCGACACAACAGCAAGAAATTGGGTATCCCAAAAGAAATTACGGACATTTCAAACAGGTTGTAGCCACGTTTTCTTAACCCATTCGCAACAGTCACAAAGGCTCAAGCCTTCGTATTTTGTTGGTCATGGTTTATAATTTATGATTCTACGTCCCGAAAATTTAAAAGCACCCTCGTAGGGTGAATTTTCAAGCACCGATTCATCCGCGAAATTGACTACCGCATCCATGTTTCCGGGCTTTTGCATCATTATGGGCTCTATTCGCGGACGCTGCTCTGCTCTAATCAATACAAGCTGAGGGCGTCTGATTTTTCCCTCGATCCGCTGAGTTTCGAAAATGATGGTTTGAACATTTTTCTGATCGCTCACCTCCCCGGGATTCTCCTGAGCACCGGCCGATATCGAGAGAAAAAGCATCCCTGCCATACAGGCGATAAGTGGAATAACGGTGTTTTTCATCGGTTCTTCCCTAGCCTTTGCACGAACTCTTATTCGTCGGGTTCAGTGTAAATCGATGCAATATAGCGACTTCAAAAAGATTATACCACCATGAAATCAGGATGGTCAACATCAATAGTAAATATTAAGCCGAAGCAAAGCAAAGGCGATTTTCGCGGATAAAATGTATATTCTAAGAGCATTTTGAAAGCTTTTTTCGAGCAGGATGGATAAAAACAACTCATAATGGTAAAAGAAACAGATTTTCTGGTAGTTGGAAGCGGCATCGCAGGGCTCAGCTTTGCTCTTCATGCGGCCGAATACGGCCGGGTTTTGATGGTGACTAAAAAGCAGGATACCGACTCCAATACCAACTACGCACAGGGCGGTATAGCCTGCGTGCTCGATCCTAAAGACAGTTTCGAGAGTCATATACGGGATACTCTTAACACGGGTAAGGGTTTAAGCGACAGTGAAGCCGTTCGGATTCTTGTGGAAGAGGGCCCCGAGCGAGTAAAGGAGTTGCTTGACTGGGGAGTAAACTTTACCACTTCCGACAAATCAAAGGCATTTGGTAGTCTGGACCTTGGTCGGGAAGGGGGGCACTCGTCGAGTCGTATCGTTCATTCTCGGGATCTTACGGGTAAGGAGCTTGAAGAGTCGCTGTTGGCAAAGGTAAGAGGTAACCGAGCCATAACCTTGTACGAAAATCATTGTCTGGTAGATTTGATTACCACCCATCATGTATCATCAATTAGTCTGGGCAACGCCTGTTTCGGTGCATATGTGTTGGACACCAAAACAGAGCGGATTCATACTTTTAAATCGAAAATCACCTATCTATCCACCGGTGGAGCGGGACAAGTTTACCTTCATACAACAAACCCCTCAATTGCCACCGGTGACGGTTTAGCCTGTGCGTACAGATCAGGTGCAAGTCTGGCTAATCTGGAGTTCATTCAGTTTCATCCGACCACCTTATACCATCTCGAAAGTAACTCATTTCTTATCTCCGAGGCTCTTCGTGGATACGGTGCGGTTTTAAAAGATCGTGAAGGCAACGAATTCATGGATAAATACCATCCCATGAAATCGCTGGCGCCAAGGGATATTGTGGCTCGCGCAATCGATAAGGAAATGAAACAAACGGGTGAATCATGCGTCTATCTTGATATAAGACATGCCGCGGCGGAAAAAACAAAAAAGCACTTTCCCAATATTTACGGCCGTTGCCGCGAACTCGGTATCGATATCACAAAAGATCTCATACCGGTTGTACCCGCCGCGCATTATATCTGCGGTGGAATAAGAGTAGACCATAACGGCAACACCGACATACCGTTTTTGTATGCATGCGGCGAGGTTGCGCATACGGGTGTGCATGGGGCAAATCGGCTTGCCTCCAATTCCTTGCTGGAAGCAGTCGTCTTTTCCCGTCGTGCAGCTGATGATGCGGTTAAGAAGTTAAATTCGACTCCTCATGTCAAAAACGAGGATATTCCACAGTGGGACGAAAGTGGAACAGTCGCCGCGGAAGAATGGGTACTTCTAAGTCATAATGTACACGAGATTCGTACTATTATGTGGGATTATGTAGGAATCGTACGTTCAACACTCAGACTTCAACGTGCAAAAAGAAGGTTGGCGCTGCTTGAGAGAGAGACCGAAAACTTCTACAGAAGAACAAAGATAACCAGAAAGCTTCTTGAATTGCGCAACCTTGTAATAGTTGCCAAATTAATTGTAATAAGCGCTTTAAGAAGAAAAGAAAGCAGAGGTCTTCATTTCACGACCGACTATCCCAATCAAAATGATAGATTCTGGAAACGAAATACTCTTATGACAAAATCACTGAAAGCATGAACTCTTACAACTTTATATTCATTCTTATCCTTGGTATAGCCGCCGGTTTTGCTGTACAGTACTATTTGAGACGGGAAAAGCGTTTTCGGTCTGTAATACTTCTTTCTTTGCGACTGGGAGCAGTTCTTCTGGCTGCGCTTCTGTTTTTTCAGCCCAGGTTAAAGTTTGCCCGACTTTTGCCCGAACATAAACGTACCGCGATTCTAATTGATGCCTCCGCCAGCATGAAGCTTTTCGACACCGACAGCGCCTTTAATCGCATTGAACATTTAATCGACTCGATAGAGGGTAGAAGCCTGTTCAAAACCGGACAAATGCCTGTGTTTGCATTTGGAGACTCCCTACGGAGCCTAAAAGATCTTAAGTCGGTCATCCACGAAGATAAAAGCAGCAGATTTCCCTCAAGCTTTTCGGCACAATCGATTAGGAATGCGGCCAACGTTTTAATTATTTCCGACGGGAACTGGTCCAATTTCGATCAGTTTTCATCACTTCTTCAGAATAAAAACGTACGATATATACCATTAAGAATGAGGAGGTTTGAACCCTTTCTCTCCCAGAACGCTTCGATTCAACCTCAGCGTTCGACAATAGGGAGCAAAGCAAAGGCCGGCATAAGAATAAACGGATACCGCGCAAGTAAGGATACACTGAAGGTTTCGATTCTGTCAGATTCGTTTAAAACGGATACAACATTCGTGGTGGACAGTGGTTTTTTCGATGATTCCCTTGAGCTTGCGGTCCCAACCAATCAGGTCGGCTTGCGGCTTTTTAAGATTTCATCCCGCTTTCGAAGAGATTCCTTACCCCTAGTATCCTATGGTACCCACGAGGTGACAGCCAAAAAAACACGTGTGGCGTTTGTGGACAGCAAACACTCTCTTGACAAACGCTTTCTCGGTATGGCTCTGAGAGGCCACGAACAAATTGACATCGTTTCCGTTTCGGCACTTAGGGAAGGTGACGTTGCCCTGTTTTTGAATTGGAACTCAAAAAACAGTCGGCTGTTTGAATCTTTCCCGGCATCAATAAATGTTGTTTTTGTCGGAGAACCTCCATGTTCGAACGCTCGTGAAATAAACCCCAAAACAGTCTCAATTGTCTCCCACCCGGCCTATGAGACCGAATTCAATTCACTTTCCAAAAGACTACCACCGCCCAGTCATCTAAAGACCTGCTTTCCTAAGGCTGAAGATGATTTGATTCTTTCGGCCAGAACGAAAAATGGAAACAAAATACCTCTGTTCTACGAAACAATATTCTCCAACAGGCGGGTTTTGATACTATCGGTAAAGGGAATCTGGAAATGGGATTTCTGGCCGGCGGCAGATGCTCAAACAGATGCGGAGCGTTTTTCTTCCTTTTTTATCAAACGCATGATTTCTTTTGCCCAAAGAAATGTTAATCGATCCTTTTTCGCATATCCCGAAAAGACTCCAGTAATCCAATCCGACAGCATATGGTGGAGTTTAAACATACCTGCTCCCCTACGGATGCAGTCGCGTAAAATAAATGTGGGGATACAAATAAAAGATGGAACTTCGACGGTCGCGGAAAGCACGTTTACGATCGCAACTTTCGGCGCAGCTTCGGCTCGCATCACTCAGCGCCCACTTGACTCAGGGGCTTATCCCTACGAGGTATCACTGGAAGCGGATACCGGAACCATGAAGTATAAGGATACTTTAGTCGTTGTTGCAAATAACCGTGAGATGAAAATACACGGACTAAACAAGAGCGTACTGGAACAAACAGCATCCGAAATGGACGAATCGGATTATAAGGAACTCAGCTATTTTGTCGGGGGCCAAAACACAGGAGATATCACCGTGATCGAATCCGTAGCGATGCGCAGGAGTTGGATAACACTCCTGATACTGGCTGCGCTTCTTTGCGTTGAGTGGCTCTTTCGCCGACTCTGGAGATATGACTGAGCTATTTATAAACCGAGATTATATTATACGTTTTCATTTTCTGGTACAAAGTTTTTGGATTGATCTGTAAAAGCTTTGCGGCTCTGCCCTTATGTCCCTCAACATATTTCAAGACGTTTATTATATGCTTACGCTCCATCTCTTTAATTGACAGACATGTAGTATCAAAAACGGGCTCTTCATCGAATGCATCAGTCGATATGTCAATTATGTCCCCTGAGTAAGAGCCGGACAAAAACGAAAGTTCGGAAGCTGTAATCAAAGGAGAAGAGCTTAGAATACAAGTTCTTTCGACCACATTCTTCAGCTCACGTACATTACCGGGCCAATCGTAGCGCATGAAAACATCAAGCGCCCGTTTATCAAACTTCCGCTGAAACGATTGACTGGCAAGTATAGTCTCCACAAGGTCGGGAATGTCGTCTTTATGCTCTCTAAGCGGAGGTACTCTAACCGACAAAACATTCAAACGGTAGTACAGATCGGCTCGAAATTCCCTTTCCGCAACCAGCTTTTCCAAAGGTTTATTGGTGGCGCATATTATTCTTACATTCAGACTTATATCCTTAGTTCCACCCACCCGACGAATGTCTCCCGTTTCCAGGAAACGCAGCAGCTTCGCCTGAAAATGCATCGGTATTTCTCCCACTTCGTCAAGAAACAGCGTTCCCCCGTCGGCAATTTCCGCCAAGCCTCGCTTCTGCACCTTGGCATCGGTAAACGCACCTTTTTCGTAACCGAACAGTTCACTTTCGAGCAGCGATTCGGAAAACGACGCGCAGTTAACAACCACAAAAGGCTTGTCTTTATTCAGGCTTTCCTCATGGATAGAACGTGCAACCAGTTCTTTACCTGTTCCGCTTTCACCCAAAATCAGTACCGTAGATTGTGTAGGGGCCACTCTCATGATGAAATTTTTCAACTCCCTCATCGGGCGGCTCTCGCCAATCAATTTGCCGCCGTAACGGCTCCTCTGGACTTCCTCGCGAAGCATCTGCATATCTATTTGTGAACGCTGATACTCGATGGCGCGCTCTATCTGGATAAGCAATTCATTGAGCGAATAGGGCTTGCGCACATACTCAAATGCGCCCAGTTTCATGCATTCAATCGCACCTTCTATAGTCGCGTTTCCCGTCAGGACAATAGCCTCGGTGGTTATGCCTTCTTCCTTCATGGTTCGAAGAACGGATATACCGTCCTGTTTAGGCATGACGATGTCCAGAAGAATAACATTGTAGTACTCTTCTCTGAGTCGAGCCAGAGCAGCCTGACCATCCTCGGCTACATCCACGGCATATCCGGCTCTGGTCAACTCCTTGCTCAGAAGCAAACGCAACGAGGCTTCATCGTCTGCAACCAAAATTTTGCCCTTTTTGGCCACACTACCTCCACTAGTTACTGTTTCCGAGGAATGTCCAACATCACCAGTGTACCACAACCTGGCTCACTGAATATATCGATATCCCCTTCACACTCTTCCATAATTTTATGACAGATACTCAGCCCAAGTCCTGTTCCTTTTCCCACCTCTTTTGTGGTAAAGAAAGGATCAAACACTCTGGGGAGAACATCCGCTGAGATACCAGGACCGCTATCTTTAATTCTTATACGAATAAACCGGTCATTTTGTTCTTTATCCTCCTCAATAACGACACGACTTCCCTTGGTACAGAAGTCTATGCAATTGGACAGGATATTGATCAGAACCTGTGTGATCTTCTGGGCATCTGCCCTGGCTTCAAGGCCACCGTCAATTCGATTGTCTATCCTAATGCCGCTTTTTTGAGCCTTTGAGCTTATAAGCGTTAAAGCGGAATGAACACAATCTTTTAATTTGATGTCGTCAACCTGAGGTTCGCTCTCTCTGGAAAACTTCGCCAGGTTTTCGACAATATCCCTGCATCGCAGTGTCTCTGAGTTGATAATTTCAAGATACTGCCGAAGCTCTTTCTTATCAACCGTTCCATCACTGTTCAAACGATGAAGCAGGGCATCCGCAAAGCCCAAAATAGCAGCCAACGGGTTATTAAGCTCGTGCGCGACCCCCGAGGACAATGTACCTATTGAGGCCAATCGGGCCGAGCGATATAGTTGACGCCTTGCGACTTTTTGTTCCTTTTCCAACCGAATCCGTCTGGTCTCATCCCCCAATGCAATTACCGTTGATAATCCGCTTTCATGCTCCCCAAGATCCAAAGCCCTCATTGAAACAATTATGTTCTGTCGCTGGTTGTCTTTGAAAACTGTTTCGAAAACGGGTGCAAGACTTAAAAGGTTATTTCCATTCAGACTGTCAAGATACGACAAAACCTGCGGGCGATGATTATCGACAAAAAAACTTTCGAATGGTCTTCCTATTATTTCTTCTCTTAAAAGTCCGCTGCTTTGATAAAAAGCCTTATTACAGTCACTAATATTTCGATTCCTATCCAGAGATACACACATTTCAGGCACATGTTCGTATAAGCATTGATAGCGACTTCTTGAAAGAAACAACTCGCGCTGCAGTTGGCGTATCCGCAGCATGCTTCTGATACGGGCCAGAAGCTCATCGTATGAAAAAGGCTTGGTTACATAGTCGTCGGCGTAAGCAAGACCGGCGATTTTGTCATCCTCGGTGCGCAGTGCCGATATCATTATAATCGGAATGAAACGATCTTCACAGAGTTGCTCTTTGATAGTTCGCGCCACGGTAAGCCCATCCATACCAGGCATCATAATATCCAGAAGAACCAGATCGACATCATGCTCTCGAATGTAGGCCAGGGCCTCTTCACCCTTACTAGCGGTGATGGCGCGGTAACCTTCCTCCGCAAGAAGCGTCTCCACCATAAATGATATATCGACCTCATCGTCGACAATCAGTATCCTTGGTGATAATTCCGGTTTATTACTAGCTAAACTGTTCATGCATCTTCCGAGACAAAGCTGAAAGGGCTTTTCCCCGATGACTAATCGCGTGCTTTTGATTTGGGCTTAATTGAGCAAAGCTTTTATCGTAACCCTCAGGAATAAACAGCGGATCATAGCCAAAACCTTCATAGCCCTGCATTCCGAATCCTATTTTCCCCTCACATGTACCCTCAGACACATACTCTTTGCCATTTGGTCCCAAAAGAACCATTACACATCTGAATCGGGCCGCTCGTCGGTTTTCCGGCACACTTTGAAGCTTTTGTAGCAACAAGTCACAATTCTGTAGGTCGGTTGCTCTCTCGCCGGCAAATCTAGCACTCCTGACCCCCGGTGCACCGTCTAGTGCATCGACTTCAAGGCCTGAATCATCGCCCAAGGTCCAAATACCTTTCCTCTGAAAAACCCACCTGGCCTTGATGCGAGCGTTTTCCTCGAAGGTATGAGCCGTTTCGGGTATATCGGGTATCGGAGACCAGTGATCCGCAAGTGAGCTGAAAATCAACGGTAAATCGGCACATATCTGCCGAATCTCCTTGAGTTTGCCCCGATTACCTGTAGCTACTATGATTTCTGTCGAAGTCATAATCTTTAGTTCCGGTTAAAAAATTAAAAATTGAATCCGGTCGGCAGCAAATCCATTCCCAATCCGGGGACTATTCTCTATCTATTATTGACGTTACCCGATAGATAGACACTGCTGACCGTCAGATAACCCTAATCTGACAGTTACCAACCCCGGCTTTCAGTTTTCCCCAGAGAGGAATATCATCTGTAAAGGGCCGAGCTTATCTAATTCGGTTCATTTGTTACGAAAGATGCGGGTTCAAAATCCACACGGATCGGAACATATGCCCCATACCTAAGTATAATTAAACAGCAACTATATTGACCAGTTTTCCCGGAACAACAATGATTTTGCGCACGGTCTTGCCTTCCAGATGCGGCTGTACTTTCGGTAATTTCAGCGCCTGATGTTCCAAATCCTCTTTCTGAGAATCACGCTCCGCCTCGAACTGTCCTCGCAGTTTACCGTTGATCTGCACAACAATATTCACCGTATCTTCCACAACAAGCTCGGGGTCATACTGCGGCCATGATGCATGACAGATCAGTGATTTTTCACCCAGAAGATTCCAAAGCTCCTCGGCTATATGTGGAGCAAAAGGAGCAATAGTCCTAAGGAAAATCTTCACAGTCTCGATCGGCAGACGCTCAACCTGAGTTGCCGCGTTGACGAACACCATAACCTGTGCGATGGCAGTATTCATCTTATCTATTGCTTCGGTATTTTCAGTTACAATCTTTATTGTCTTATGCAATCGCCGCCACAAGTCCGACTCTTCGCTTCCCGCACAAACGGTCAGCTTTTCGTTGAGTTCTCCTGTGCGCTCATCTACAACCAGACGCCAGATTCGCTGAAGAAGACGATATACTCCTTCAACCCCCTTCATCTGCCAGGGTGCACTTGCACTTAACGGCCCCATAAAAAGCTCGTACAACCTCATGGCATCCGCCCCATACTCACTAATGACATCTTCGGGGTTTACCACATTGTAGCGAGATTTGGACATTTTTTCTATCTGAGTTTTCACCGCCACGCCGCTGTTTTTCACAAACCATGAACCGTTTTTCTCTTCAACCTCATGTGGATAATAGTATTTACCATTATCATCCTGGTATGAATAAGCCAGAATCATCCCCTGATTGAACAGCTTCTGGAATGGCTCTTTGGTGGATACAAGTCCGCAATCGTAGAGAACCTTGTGCCAAAAACGCGCATACAAAAGATGCAATACCGCGTGCTCCGCCCCGCCTACATACAAGTCAACCGGCATCCAGTATTCTTCGACCTCTTTTGACCATGGTTGTTCCCGGTTGTCAGGATCGAGAAAGCGCAGATAGTACCAGCAGGAACCGGCCCACTGCGGCATGGTATTGGTTTCGCGCATGCCGAGTCTACCGTCCGGAAGTGTAATCATGAGCCAATCATCTCCCGCGCGGGCAAGCGGAGGTCGCCCGTCAGGTGTCGGAGAATACTCATCTATTTCGGGTAGCTCCACCGGTAAATCACTCTCCGGCAAGGTAATGACCGTTCCATCTTCCATATGAATTATCGGAAAAGGCTCACCCCAGTACCTCTGACGAGAAAACAGCCAGTCCCTGAGTCTGTATTGCACCTTTTTAGTTCCGTGCTTGCGCTCTTCCAGCCAGAAAATAATTTTCTTCTTTGCATCATGTACCGAAAAGCCGTTTAGAAAATCGCTGTTGACAAGCTTTCCCTCACCCGTATACGCAGCCTCCTGAACCGAAACCTCTCCTCCTGAAATAACCTCGATTATGGGAAGATCAAACTTGGAGGCAAACTCATGATCTCTCTCATCGTGTGCGGGAACAGCCATAATAGCTCCCGTCCCGTATGATAGAAGTACATAATCGGCAATCCATACAGGCAGAGCCTTCCCGTTGACAGGATTTACGGCATACGCTCCGGTGAAAACACCTGTCTTCTCTTTGGCCAGATCGGTACGATCAAGATCGGATTTGTTTCGGGCGGCATCTATATATGCATCGACATCTTCACGACATGATTCCTCGGTTATTTTTGAAACCAGCGGATGTTCCGGCGCAAGCACACAATAGGTCGCCCCGAAAAGCGTGTCGGGCCTGGTGGTAAAGACCGTAAAGGATTCTTGAATGTTTTTTACCGGAAAAACTACCTCAGCCCCCTCACTCTTGCCGATCCAGTTTCGCTGCATGTCCTTGATGCTTTCCGTCCAATCAAGCTCTTCCAGGTCTTCCAGAAGACGTTCCGCATACGCGGTAATCCGAAGCATCCATTGCCGCATCAGTCGACGTTCTACAACATCTCCGGTTTCCACATATTTTCCGTCTTTAACCTCTTCATTGGCCAGAACTGTTCCCAAAGCCGGACACCAGTTTACCGGTACGTCCGCCATGTATGCCAAACCTTTTTCGTAAAGCTTGAGAAAGATCCACTGAGTCCAGCGATAATATTCAGGAGAGGATGTATTGATCTCACGCTCCCAATCATAGGAGAATCCAAGCCGATTGATCTGCGCTCGGAAATTGTCTATATTCCTTTTTGTAATGACAGAGGGGTGAAGATTTTCGCGCACGGCCGCACGTTCGGCGGGTAGTCCCAGAGCATCCCACCCCATGGGATGAAGCACGTTATAACCCTGCATTCGCCTTAGACGAGCGATTACGTCGGTTGCCGTATACCCTTCGGCATGCCCCACATGTAAACCTGCTCCTGATGGATAAGGAAACATGTCGAGTACGTAATATTTAGGTTTGTTTTTTAACTCCCGCATATCCGTCGGAGTACGGAATGCTTGTTTTTCTTCCCAGATTTTTTGCCATTTCGGCTCAATTTCCGAATGATTATACAGATTACTGCTCATAGATTCTCCCCCACGATCAACCCATTCTCTCATCGAGTCATTATGTCAAGTTTTCCTATTCGTTCTCTTATCAACCGGATAGGTTTTCAGGCTTCGTTCTTTTCAATGATAGATTGAAAATACTCTATGGTTTTCGACAATCCGTGTTTAAGTTGAATGGACGGAGACCAGCCGAGAACTTTTTGCGCAAGCGTAATGTCGGGCCTGCGCTTCTTGGGATCGTCGCTTGGCAGAGGATTGAAAACTATTTTTGAACCGCTGCTCACCTGCTGAACAATCTGTTGAGCGATTTGTTTGATCGTGTATTCTTCCGGATTACCTACGTTTATTGGTCCCTGTACCCCCTCGGCATTCATCAACCGAACCATGCCTTCCAGCAAATCACTGACATAGCAAAACGAACGAGTCTGAGAACCGTCACCATAGACGGTGATATCCTCTCCTTTAAGTGCCTGAACGATAAAGTTGGAGATTACTCGACCGTCATTGGGGTGCATTCGCGGACCGTATGTATTGAATATTCTGATTATTCTAATATCGACATCATTCATGCGATGATAATCGAAAAAAAGTGTCTCCGCTACCCGCTTCCCTTCGTCATAACAGGAACGCAAACCTATCGGGTTTACATTTCCCCAGTAATCTTCGGTTTGCGGATGAATGCTTGGGTCTCCGTATACTTCGGAAGTTGATGCCTGAAGCACTCGGGCTTTTACTCTTTTTGCTAGCCCCAGCACGTTAATCGCACCCATAACGCTTGTTTTGATTGTCTTAACGGCATTATACTGATAGTGAATCGGGGATGCGGGACACGCGAGATTATATATCTGATCCACTTCAAGAAAAATGGGGATTGTAATATCATGCCTTATCAGCTCAAAAGTATAGTAATCACGCAAATGGGCAACATTCCTCTTGCGACCGGTAAAAAAATTATCCAGGCATATTACCTCGTGCCCCTCTTTAAGTAGCCTTTCACATAGATGAGAGCCAAGAAAGCCGGCTCCTCCCGTCACCAGGATACGTTTTCCCATTACTCAATACTCCTTTTATAAATCGATTTCATATTCTAAACTGCTTCTATTCGAACCTGTTCCATCAAATGCCAAACTTCATCCCTCTCGATCACCCCCGGTCCATGGTGAAGCGCATTGCCTGCACCACACGCTACAGCCATCCTACAGGTCTCGGCGAAAGAAAATTCTCTGCTTTGCGCCACCAGCAGACCGGCCACCATAGCATCACCGCATCCTACCGTATCCACAGGCTCAATCAGAGGACCAGAGCATAGAAGACAATCGTTTTTGTGAATCGCGATCATGCCGTCGGCTCCCAGGGATATGAACACATACTCTATCCCCACATCCAGCAAACGCTTGCCTTTCAGGGCAATATGGTGAACTCCCTGAATCTGTTCTCCGAAGAATTCCTCAAGTTCAGTGAGATTGGGCTTAACCATGGTGGGAAAAGCTCTAATTCCCAAACTCAAAGCCTCTCCCCGGCTGTCCAGAAGACAGGTGATGTCTTTATCCCGGGCGGATCTTATCAGTTGAGCGTACGTATCGGAACCAAAGCCGCGCGGAAGACTGCCGGTAAAAGCCCAATAGTCACCCCGTTTGAGACGTTGACGGATAAATAGAATGAACTCATCCTGCACCCGGGGCGGATAAGTGGTACCCACACAGTTGATATGAGTGACCTGTCCGATCTGTTTTTCTGAAATGGTCGAGTTTATTCGTGCATTTCCCGGTACCAGATAAAATTCATGGCCTATTTCCAGCGTATCCATGTAGGTGCTGAAACGGACCTGATCATTTTCGGGGATAAGGGCCACCACACGCACATCTTCTCCCAGAGCCTTCACCGTTTTGGCTACATTTATTCCCTTACCGGCGGGATATATCGAAGAAGGAACATCAACCAAGGTCGTCCCGGGCATCAGTTCGTCCAACATGTACAACACATCAACAGCGGGATTGCACATCGCGCACTGAATCAAAAAACCCCTTCTCCCTGCAAGAGTGTATAAAGCATTTTCATAGCTTTCATCATCATGAAAGTAAGCATCATGGCAACAATAAGAATTATTGTTCGAACGATTTTGTTAATTTTTTGAAAATTTTTCATAGCTAACGAGTGGTATAAAATACAATCGGCAAGTGGCTGCGGGAAAAAATGAGAAAAGGGGCCTTCTGAAAAAGCCCCTCAGTACATAAATTGGGAGTAGGAGTGTTGGCGTTTGGAAAGGATGTTCTCATTTTCAAACACCAAAAAGGACCCCGGTATTAAGGCCCCTTCGAAATTAATCATTCTTCTTTTAAATCAACCGGCACAACCCCTTCGCTTTTTAGATTACCGCGTTTAAGCGGTTGAACAGACTCCTCTGTTTTCTCATCGGAAGTCGCTGAGTCGGACTCGTCTGCACCGGCGGTCCTGGTTGATTGGTTCGCGCTTTTGCGAGCGGTCTGAGTTTTGGAAGCCGGCGAGGATTTCTGATCGGCCATTCGGATGGCTCCGGCATCTTGTCCTTGTAAATTGATAGTAAAATACACTCCACCACCAAAACCGACAGCGAGAAACAAAATAGAAAAAAGTGTCTTTTTAAATAGTAAGGAAACAGGATTGAGAACAGTTGCAGGGCGAGGCAGTTTACTACAGGCGTCTTTTATCCGTGCGTCGAGTTCCCTCGAAGTACTTTCTCCAAGGATGTCGACTGTGAATCGGTTGCTTTTTTCAGCGCTATACGTATCCAATTCGTCTTTACATGCTTTACAGCTTGACAGGTGCTCTTGAAGAGCTCTTTGTCTGTCGTCCGGAAGTTCTCCCGAAGTAAAGAGAATGCCTTCTTCTACCCAGCTATTGCACTCCATGTACTCCCCTTTTCTCAAGTTCCTTTCTAATGTTCCTCAGCGCCAGGCGCATTCGGCCAAGCGCGGTATTTATAGGACAATTCATAATCTTCGCTATCTCCTTAAACGGTACATCACCAAGTTCCCTCAACAGAAAGACCTCTCTTTGAAGAGGATCAAGGGTTTCTACCGCTTCGTTTATTAATCCCCGAAGATGCTCGTTTGAGACGTTATCTTCCGGAGATTCGAGTCTGGTTCCAATCGAACGTTCGGCGTCTTTCTGATGGTCGGTTTCCACTTTTGCGTGTCTGAAGTAGTCTATCGTCCGTTTATGCGCTATACCAAACACCCAACTGAGAAAACTTCGATTCCTATCAAATTGATTCGAGTTTCTCAATGCTGCCAAGAACGTCTCCTGCAAGAGATCCTCAGCCAATTCTTTGTTTCCGGTCATGCGGACCAGAAAAGCAAAAACTCTATTCTTGTATTTGTCATAGAGTTCTGAGAAACCACCAATATCGCCGTTCATCCAGCGATCGAAATACATTCTGTCTTCTGTTCGATCATCCATTTTAAATACGTCTCTGAGGCTAGGTTTATTGTTTTAATTCCAATGTTCCAAATACAAGGCTTCCAGATCCAACCGCACTCTCAGCCCCTACTCCGCTGATCTTTTCATCATCTATAAAAGATGTACAATTTTCATGCCAAAAGAAACCGCTACAACAACCCAAAATCGCTCAAGGCCTTTGCGTAGACTTGCTTTTTGAATGAAACGACCCTTTCAAGAGCCTGCTTTGTACTACACCATTCAAATGAATCAAATTCGGCGGGTTCATGCTCAAAATTAATCACACTTTCGTCAACACAAAGCTCCAACAGTACCCACCTTTGACGTTGGCCGCGGTAGTTTTTGGAGCCCTTGCTGATTCCGTGAGGGAAATCGTATGTATACGTACCGGGAGATATTTGTACCACACGAACAGCGTCGGTACCTATCTCCTCACGTAATTCCCGTTTCAATTCGGCTACAAGATCCTTCTTGGGATTAACCCCTCCCTGAGGAAACTGCCAGCCCTCATCGAGGGGGTAGCCCCTTCTGTGAAAAAGGAGAACGGCCCCATCGCCTGTACGCCGGATTACGGCGCACAGGTTGTGGCGATATCCACCGGTTTTATTGAGCATTACCTGTTTGCTTTAGCATACTCCGACTTAATCAGCTCATTGTTAGGATCGAGCTTATAGGCATTCTTCAAATGCTTCATATACATGATGTCGTTCTTGCGCAGCTTGGCAATCTTTGCCAGACCAAGCTCCGCCAGAGCAAATTTAGGATCGGTTTTCAATACGCGTTCATAAAATCGCTCCGCCCAATGAAGCTCGTTTTGCATCATGTATACTTCGGCTCGTTCGTAAATAGCCGGAATATAATCCCCGTTTATGTAAATAATTTCCTTATAAGTCTCTATCGCGTCATCATATTTCTTACGTGTCCTCTGAATCGCCGCAAGCGTCATCAATGCATCAATATTCGTCGGGTCAGTGGCACGGATATCCTCTATTGCATTATGGGCATCCTTATACTTCCCCTCCTCCATAAGCAGCTGAGCATAGAGAAGAAGAGTTTCGTTATCCCTCTTCAGGTCGATAAGTTGCTTTATTTCGGCAACGGCTTTCTTCTTATCGCCTGTCTTCATGTAAGTCTTGTACAGCTGACGACGAATACCTGGATCATCGGGTTTAAGCTCTTTGGCCTTGTTAAGAAGGCCTATCGCCTCCTGAGTGCGATTGGTTTTGACATACCCGAATGCCAGCGGCTCAATAACCTTGATATTGTTAGTAGACAGGGTGTTGGCAGTCTCCAGATAGATCATCGCATCGGTGTACTTTTCCTCTTTCATCAGAATCGTTCCTACGCGAATATTCGCATCCAGATTCTGAGGATCCTTTTCAAGGTATTTCATGTAGGCATTCAACTCTTCTTTTTCATTGCCAAGCTTGCCGTAAACCTGTGCAATATCCTGCCATACCGATGGAAGAGAGTCTGCAAGAGCAGCCGCTTTCTTAAGCATGGGACCAGCCTTCTCGAGCGTGGCCTTTTTCTCGGCATACAGAAGCCCCAGACGCAGAAAGTTGCGATAATCTTTTTCGTACTTTTTGACATTTTCCTCGTAAATGCCTATAGCTGCACCCTTATTGGTTTTCTCCTGCAGAAAAGCCGCCTTGTAGGCCGCTTCCGGATCATCCACTCCGGGCAAGGCAATGTAGGTTTTATAGGTCTGCACAGCCTTCGCCGAGTTATCCGTCTTTTCGTAGGCTTCCGCCAGCATTGCCACGATCACACGTCTAGTCGCAATCTTTGGATTACGGGTCAAAAGACCTTCGAAAATTTGGATCGACTTTTTGTACTTCTCCGACTTATGCATCGATTCACCGTACATAAGAAGCGTACCAAAATCGCCGGCGGCCTCGCCCCTGATCATACCGAAATATTTGGCAGCGGCCACATAGTCTTTCTTGTTATAGTTGTATGTGGCAACTTTTAGAGCGACATCACTGTCGGGAGATGATGTCTTGTCCAAATATTTTTTGTATGCATTCATCGCCTGTGACGAATTTTTCTGCTTAACATACAAATCACCGAGACGCTTGTATTCCTCAGACGCATCGGGATTCATCATAACGGCCTGTTCATAGGTGATAACAGCGGCACTTAAATCACCGCCCGCCGCCTGAGCATCACCTAAAGAGATAAGAGCCTCGGTATTTTGAGGATCAAGCTGCAACGCCTTCTGATACATCTCTATTGCCTTATCATGTTGCCCTTTTTTGAAATACATCATCCCCAGGGTCGAGTATGTGCTGAAATCGGCCTCACCGGAGCGTATCACTCCACTCAAAGCTTTTATCACCTCCTCCTGCTGCCCCTTTGCTATGACTATCTCGGCATATCTCTTGTAAAAGCCCTTGATTGTCGGGTCGAGTTTGATTGCCTGACGATAAGCGGCCAGAGCACCGTCGAATTCCTTACGCTCATAGAGTAGATCACCTAAATCTCTTTGAGCCTCGGCATCGTTGGGATTGAGTTTAAGGTAGGAACGAAGGTAGCTGACAGCAGAAGGTGTTTCCTTCTTTGTTTTGGCCAGTTCGTATAATTTTTTAAACACCTCAGGATTTTTGGAATCCAGAGTAGAAAGTTCCTTGTACAAATCATACGCCTTGTCCGTACCGCCCTTTGACAGGGTGTACTTAGCCAGGCGATGACGTGATTCTACGCTGTTGCGATCGAGCTGGTTGATTTTTTCATCCGTTTTAGCCAGTTTCTCGACCTCGTTTGTCTTATCATAAGCGGTGGCAAGATCCTTCCAATACTCCACATTTCTCGGATCTTTTGTTACCAGAACCTCCAGGTGTTTCTTGACTTCCGTATAGTTCTTGTCACGCATGAACACCTTGTAGAGGATTATGCGAGACTCCTTAAGATTAGAATCCATATTAACCGCAGATTCAGCAGCATCACGAGCCTTGTCCCACTGACCAAGCTCCGAGGCACAAATCGCGATTCCCTCCAGTGTAATCGGATTCTTCTCCAGTGTATTGCTCTTAACAAACAGGTCCAACGCTTCCGAATACTTCTTGGCTTCCAGATTGTACTGCCCAAGGATCAGGTAGACCTTGGGATCGTTGGGCGACAGCGACATCATCTTTTCATAAGTCTGCTTGGCCTTACTTTCCATGTTGTTCTTTTCGTACAAATCGGCAAGTCTTGCATAAGCCTCGATGTTCTTGTTGTCCAACTCGATGGCCTTTTCGAGACTGCTGATAGCTTTTTGGGAATTATCGGCCCTCTGATAAGCATCGGCCATTAAAAAGTAAATCTCTTTTACCCTTGCCGCTTTTGGATCGGCTTTGGCAATGAATTCGAAGTGAATCAGTGCGGCGTTATAATTCTTATGGGCCATCATATCCTTACCGACCTTAAGACGGGCCCTTATAGCTTCGTCGCTTGTTTGTGAGCCAAATGCGCTCACGGCCTGTTTGTAAGCATCAACTGCCTTGTCGCTTTTCTTGGATTCATCGAAGGCGACAGCCTGGTTGTAGTAATCCCTCGCCTCGAAGCTTACCTTTCCGTTCACACGATCGTACTCTCCGGCGGCGGCCAAATACTTGCCCATTCCAAAATAGGCGCGCGCAAGATCAAGTCCTGCGTCATACATGGTCGGTTTCTGTTCGGTGGCTTTTTTAAGATACCCTACCGCATTGTCTACGTTATTAGTCTCGAGGAAACACTTTCCGATCATGTAGGCGACTTCGGGGTCTTCCTTTGATTCCATCGATTTCTGAAGCAAAGGCAGAGCTTTGCCGTACTCTTTATCCTTGTAGTAGATCAATCCCAGCTCACGATTAGCGACAACATTAGCTGAATCGGTCTCTATAACCTTCTCAAGAGCTTTTTTGGCTTCCTCGGGACGTTCCAATTCGATGGCCGCACGAGCGAATTCCCAGCTGGCTTCTCCCGTGAAATTCTGATCCAGGGCTTTCTTGGCCATGTTCATGGCATTTTCTGCCTGACCAAGCTTGTTGTAAATACGCGCGGCGCCTAGAAGCGATGCGTAATCCTTGGGATTGAGCCGCCATGATACCATATAACAGGCCAGGGCCTTTTCGGTCAGTCCCAACTTCTCGTTTGCACCCGCAAGCTTAACCCACAATGCAGCATCCCGCTTGCCCGCGGGAATCTTTTCATCCGCATAATCGATAGCTTCACGGTATTTACCCGCGTCAATCAGATTATTAAATGTCTCATCCGCACCGGCTAAACCTACCAGCAGGCATACCAACAGACTAATCAGAGCGAGATGCTGTCTGCCCATAACGAAAGCTCCTTTCGTGATTTCCACCGAAATCTAAATTTTTCTCTGCAAGTGTTTTCGAAGATATTGAAAAACGGTGTTTTCCACCATCATTAAAATACAATATAAAGTAACATTTGTGCCACGCGACCGGGGTTAATTTATTTTTTCGCGCTGTTTTAGTTATTCAACTGAGGACATAATCGGTGATCTTAAGCGCGCTGCAATATCCATAAACCAGATATCTTGCCATCCGTCCGGAAACACAACCGTGATGAAAGCACACTATAATAACGCATCTTTTCCCGCTAAATTGCAACCGCTACATCAATTTTATTTAGAAAAAAACGGTTTTTGCGTCATTAACCCATGCGCTCGCGCTCAAACCTCTCCCAATCAAACAGCGGGCCGGGATCGGTTTTGGCGACGGCTCTAAGCCCCAACAAAACCGCCGCCTCCCCGGCCACATCCTCATGCCCCACATATTTCATGGGGCCCCGACGCGATTCGATATCCTTGCACAAAGCTACCAAACTATCATACTGGGCATCGGTATACCCCGACTGCTCAGTGCCCATGAGTTCGATTCCAATAGAAAAGTCGTTTACTCCCCGGCGAGAATCGGGAGGAGGCATTATACTGGGGCCACAGTGCCAGGCTTTTAATTGCTCCGGAACCAATATACAGATATCTCCCCGCCGGTCTATCAAATAATGACTACTGACACCATAGGTACAAAAAAGCTGCATAATATGTGCCGAGTTGTAGAGATCGTCAGGAAAATCTACCACGGCGCTGATATGGTGAATAACGACTGTATCTATCACGGATGAAGTTCGTTCTTCCCATAAATGCATCTTTCCCTGTTTGCGAATCAGCTCGGCCACAGTCAGCTCGCCAATCGGCATGGAATTATTCACATCCAGGTAACAGGAATTTGGATTCATCATAAGATACTCTTTCTTTTATACACAGAGGAAACTAATTTATTACCTATGAGAAAAAAGAAGGCAGTTATTATCACCGGCGCTACAAAACGCCTGGGACTTCGTTTTACCCGTGAAACTCTTGAGCTTGGCTACGCGGTTGTCGCACACTACCGGGGCTCTAAGACTCCTTTGCACTCCTGGCTGCAAAAAAATCCGGAGTTCAAATCCGAGGTGCACTTTATTCAACAAGACCTCACGGATAGCCCTGAACGGCTGATCAAGCTTTCTTTCGAAAGCCCGTTTGAAATAACCGGGCTTATAAACAATGCCGCCACCTTCACCCACGGGGACCTTCTGGACAAAGACCACTTCGAAACGACTATGCGAATTAATGCCCTAATACCCCTGGACTTATCACGCCGCTTCGCCCAACAGGCAGACCGGGGATGGATTATCAACATAACCGACGCACATATTTCCTCTTACAACCAAAGATACCAAAACTACCGTATCGCCAAAAAGCTCCTGGTTGAGCTTACCGAACAGCTCGCGACGCTTCTAGCCCCCAGGATTCGCGTCAATGCTGTTGCCCCAGGTGCCATGCTGCCCCCCTCGGACAAAAACGGACTACCTATGAGCAGGCTCAAGAAACTCATCCCCCTCAAGAAAACGGGCGATCTGACTTCTCTTATGCAGGCATATCGCTATCTTCTTGATAACACCTACATTACCGGCCAAACTCTCTACGTAGACGGCGGCTGGCATCTGATTGGTTAATCGCAATCCAGTTTCGTCTGCCTGGAATCCGAATGGAACAAAAGCTCCGGAAAAATTCGTCTTATATTCTCGTAGATGGAATCAAACGTCTTTTTGTACACCTTCACCGATCCGCCAATCGGATCTTTTATAATACTTTTGCGCGAGGGCTTCTGGGGCCAGGCGCCGAGAAGAAAAACTTTTTGCCGCAGGGATGGAAAAAACATTTGTATGAATTCCTGCTGCACGAAATCCATGGTAAACACCAGATCCGCCTCGTTTAACTCATCAAACACCAGCGGCCGGGAATGATGAGATGAGATATCGATACCGTTTTCGGCACAGATATCTTTGGCAAGGGATGAAGCCGGTTGTTGGTCCAGGCCGTGGATTCCCATCGAAGAGACAAAAAGATCTTCACGATTTTCCCTCATCCACATGTGTCTGAGTATTCCCTCTGCCATGGGACTTCGACATATGTTTCCGGTACAGACAAATACGATTCGAAGCATATATACAAATATCCAAATTAATTATTCGAAATTCTGAGTGATCCTATAGAAAATATTATTTTTACTGTTTCAATCAAGTGAGTTTGGGCCTGAAAGTGTTCCCGCTCACCTTTTTTACGCTTGCACAGGAGAGATTTATGGCACTGAGCAATGAAGAAAAGATGTTTGTCAACGAAGCGATACAAGTCTACATTCAGATTGCCGCCCGACAAATGCCCCCGCAGCATGTTCAACAACTTGTACAGATGGGCGAAGAGATCGTTAAGAAACTCGATCAGGTAGGGGCGGGCAAAGGCAAGAACAACAAACCGGCGGGTATTACGGATGAATGGTTCAAGAAAGTTTGCTCCAACTGCGATAAACTCGCCCCCTCCGGGTGCACCGATAAGGTAACCGAAAAGTTTCCGGGAAAATGCGACCCTATTCTCCACTATGAAAACAGCAAAGCAAGAAAGTAATCACCGGTTACCAAATAAAGTGCGGCTAAGCCGGAGAAACAAGGATTAAAGAAATTAAAAACAAAACACATAGATAGCTAATACGACAAAAAGTATGCTTTGTCGAACATGGAATCTAAATATTGGAGGGCGAACTCGTGTTCGCCCTCTTTGCGTTTCCGTTACGCCTGTTGCACCTCTACCAGATAGTAGTTTTTCTTTCCCTTCTGAACCAGAAGATACTTGCCTTTTAGCAGCATGTCCGAATTCACTACCGCCTGCTCATCCGCCGGGCCGGTTTTGTTTATACTCACCCCTTTTGCCTTCAACAACCTGCGCACCTCACCCTTTGATGCAAACCATCCGCTCTTCTCGGTCAACAGATCAACCAACGGCAACCCGTTTTCTATCTCCGATCTGCTCACCGTCGCGCGCGGCACCCCTTCGAATATGTCCAGGAAACTACGCTCATCCAGCTTCCTGAGCGTTTCGGTGGTCGCCTTTCCGAAAAGAATCTGCGACGCCTCCAAAGCCATGTTGTAATCCGATTCCGAATGAACCCGTATGGTAATGTCCTTTGCTGTGGCCTTTTGCATCGGACGCTCATGAGGGTTTTGTTTCTGTTGTTCCCAAAGCTCGGCAATTTCTTCTCTGGAAAGAAGCGAAAAGATTTTTGCATACTTTACCGCGTCCTCATCGGATGCATTCAACCAGTACTGGTAGAATTTATACGGCGAAGTCATGCCGGGGTCGAGCCATACACTCTCCCCTCCCTCCGATTTACCAAACTTCTTGCCGTCGGCACGAGTCAGAAGCGGACAAGTCAATGCATAGCAGTCACCGTTTATCTTGCGTCGAACAAGTTCCGTTCCGGATGTTATATTACCCCACTGATCGGATCCGCCCATCTGAAGAACACAGCTTTTGTTTTGATACAACCACAAAAAATCGTAGCCCTGAAGCAGCTGGTAGCTGAATTCTGTGAAGGAAATCCCCGACTCCAAGCGATTCTGAACCGAATCCTTGGACATCATGTAGCTTATAGTCAGATGTTTTCCGATTTCGCGAAGGAAATCCAAAAACTTCATCTCACCAAACCAGTCGAAGTTGTTAACCAGCTCGGCCGCATTGTGCTTGTTTTCGAAATCAAGAAACTTGGAAAGCTGATTCTTTATACACTCCTGATTGTAGCGAAGCTCCTCCTGGGAAAGGAGATTTCTCTCCGCACTCTTGCCCGAAGGATCACCAATCATTCCCGTCGCACCGCCAACCAGTGCGATAGGCTTGTTTCCAGTTCTCTGGAGGTGAACCAACAGCATGATTGGAATTAAATGACCGATATGCAGGGAAGAGGCGGTCGGGTCAAAACCGGCATACCCGGCCACAGGCCCCTGATTGAGCTTCTCCTCTATACCGGGAGTCTTATCGTGCAGCATTCCGCGCCATTGTAATTCCTCAAGAAAATCGATACTCAAAGTCAATCCTTTCTCCTATATAGTCACATATTTCATCTTCGGTACTCACTGCCAACGGGAGGCATTCGCTTAAAGAGGATCAAAACAGCTTTTTGAGCGCATCCTTTGCCTTCTTTTCGATGTCCTGCTGAACTTCCTTTTGTTTCTCCTGGACTTGCCGTTTCTCTTTTTCCATCTTCTTGCGCGCTTCCTCCTCCAGACGTTTTTTTTGCGCCTCCAGCTCTTTTTGGGCCTCCTGCTTTTTCTCCTCTATCTTTTTTTCCACTTTTTGGCGTGCAGAGGGCTTTGGAGCCGGTTGAGATTCAGCCGCACCGTTGCCGCTTCCGAATCCGCGAAACCCCACACGTGGGGACGTTACCGTACCGCCCATGTGCAAAAGAACAGTCACCCGCCCATCCCTATCTGTAGGAACGGCAAACGACTGAGCCAACTGGCCGACCGCCGCGGCGGCGTCGTCTCCCAGAAAATTCTTGAGCAAACCTGCCCCACTCTTTTTTATCGACTGCTCTGCGGCCGTCACCTTTTTGGAAGCCGCCACAGGCAACCGGTTTGATATGTCCAGGTCGGCACGGGTATCAAAACCCACCGAACCGTCCGCCTCCCAGTCTCCCGTCGGCGACTCTATTCGAACCGAATCAAGATACACGTTCTGCTGAGCCACCCGCGCCCGGATGCGCATGTCCCTGAAACTTATTTCGTCAATTTCGTAAAACCTGTTTAGTGTCTTTGAGACCTCCTCCAAAAGCGCCCCGCCCGCTATACGTCCGTCGCTGAGCTTGGTGTAGATTTTTCCGGTCAGATTTGCAGTAAGCTGTTCGACAGTTGCTCCGTTTGTACTAAAATCCATGTCGGACTGAGCCTTCCCATACATGACGTCATCCATGTCTTTTAGAATAGTAAACAATTGCTGATCGTCGGGAAGTAAATCGTTGACGTTGGATATGGTCGAATTAACATCCACGCCATTCATCTTTAAGGCGGTCCACACCTTCAAGTTCTTGTGATTGCGAATATCCATACGTAAACTGTTGTCGATTGAGCCGCCGTACATCCCAGCACGAAACTTGGTGTTCATCACGTCGTCAACGGCATCGATATCCATGGCAATATTGGACATCTCGATACCGCTGTAAATCAGCCGATCGGCCTTGATCTTACCGTGCATATCGATTCCGGGCAGAGGCGCGGGGATCAGAAGTGTCGGCTGCTTTGGGGCATTATCATTGGAACCGGTGTCAGCCTGTGAACTACCCGCAGGAAGGAACTCATCAGTATTGAGGTACGATGAGTTAAGCGTAAAGCTAAGATTTGGCCTGGGCTGCTTCTTTGTGGAGTCGGTAAGAACCAAAGTGAGGTAATCTTTAAGCTCTGCACTCAGTTGCATGTCCGACTTACCTAAAGAGACAGCGAGTTTGGGAGTCAGCGTTTGTGATGTCAGTGCAAGTGTACCATTGACCGTAACCGCCTTGGCAATATCGGGTGTCTTTGCCACAACATTCTTAAACTCTACATCCCCCTCAACATTCAGACCGGCGGGATTGGCCGGATCCGCCTTACCCTTTGCCTTCACATTCGCATCGACCTGTCCCGAAGCACTCACCCCCTGGGGCAGCGTGACCACTTTCTTAAGCATGTCAAGATCCACCCTCGCATTCACCTCGCCGTCAACAAACGGCTGCTCAAAATTGGTTACCGCCACACGCATGTCGATCGGGTTCTCGCCCGCCTTCAGTTTCAACGATTGTACATTCAGGCTTGTATCCGTAAACTGGATCGCGGCATTGATATCGGTTATTTCCTGGGGAAGATCGGTATAGGCGATTCTTCCGTCGGAAAAGGAAAGGGTACCGCTTACAGCAGGAAGACCGGAGTCGGGAAGCGCCCCTTTTACGGCCAGGTCGAAGAAAACGGTTCCCTCACCCTCGGCCCTGGCCAGATGGGGTGATATTTCGGAGGGGATCTCCTTAAGCAGATCGTCCAGCTGAATCGTGTCTGCGGTAACCCGAAGATCAAGTACCGGGTTGGCCGAAAGAACTTTGGTCGCAGTGCCTTGAGCCTTGATTTTTATCTTCTGCAACGACAGCTCGATTCCCTTTACAGAAATTTTCTGGCCTGGTATATCCGCCTGAATATCATGATCGAATGAAAAGGTAAGATCGCTTAGTGTGTCGGTAAGAAGAGGTGAACTGAGTGCTATATCCGAAATATCAAGTCTACCGCTGCTTCGAATGTCTTTAAGTTCCTTGTCGATCGAAAAAGATATATCCTGGCCGATCGATCCAAGGTTTACTGAATTACCCGATTTCAGATCGTGGTAAAACACAGAACCGTCCACTATACGCAACTTCTCCAGGGTAACCGGAATCGGCAGCATGGGAAGCCTTGTTTGTTTTGTCCTTTTCTCTTTCTGAAGGCTTTTTTTTTCGGATTGAGCCAGATCGTCATAATTATATGATCCCTCACTGTCGATCAAGACCCGTATGGCGGGTTTGTGTATTGCGATTTTTACAATCTTGACCTCTTTTTGTAAAAGAGGCATCAGGGCGACGTGAACCCGAAAATCATCCATTGAAACAAAGGGGTTTTCCGAAGGAAACCCCGCTCTGTCTGTTTCGGCGATTTCTACTCCCCCCAGCCGAACGCCGATAAACGGAAAAATTGACAGCGAAGCGTCTTCTACGCCGATTTTGCGCCCCACCACCTTTTCCACCTCGGGAATAATCATCGCCTTGATCTTTTCGGGGGGATATGCATAGCGGATAACGACTGCCGCGATACCATATAAGGCGACGATCGCAATAAATACAATCAGCAAAAACTTCATTGGTTTGGAAAGACGTGCTCCTGCCATCAATTTATCTCCTTATCAAGGTAAGGGTATTCCATTTCCCCTGGGTATATTTGTGTACGAAGAATACGAACCGTCTATCAGATCTTTTACCCTGCTTACTCTATCTTTGGAATCCGGGTGTGTGGAGAGGAATTCGATATTTTGTCCGCCGCTCATATCGGCCAGCATTTGAAGCATATCCTGCATACCTTTAGGGTTGATTCCCGCATGCGCGACATACTTTAGTCCTTCCCCGTCTGCCTCAAATTCGTTATCTCTGCTGTATTTAAGCACCCTTAATCCTCCAACCACTCCAAGGGCTCCGGCGATAACTTCCCTGTCCCCCGCAATCAGGCCGATAGCCATATTCTGAAACTGAGTACGCATCAGCCTCTTGACCCCATGGCGCAGGGTAATATGAGCGATCTCGTGAGCCAGGACAGAGGCCAGCATCGCTTCATCACCCCCCTGCTCGATTATTTTTTTGATCAAACCTGTATAGATATACACAAAACCGCCGGGAACGGCAAACGCATTTATATCGTCTCTGTCGATGATCTGGAAATGGAATTCAAGTTCCTTGCGAACACCCTGAGCATCGGCCAGCCTCTGTCCCAGGTCTTCGATATAGGTTACCAGGTCGCGATTATGGCTGCCGTTGTCTTCATAAAGTGGGTAATCACTGCTTTCCCGAATTTGGGCATCGACATTATGCCCCATCCGTATTTCCTCGGAATCGGATATCAGAAATGATGCTGCGTCAAGAATTTTCCCACATCGTGGGGTAAGAACCAGTACCATCCAAACGCTTACCAGCGGTATTATCCGACCTTTCATAGCTGTGCACCTTTTAGATAGAAAACGAATACGCCGTGCAGACAAAATACATTGTCCAATTGGGCATTCTCAATTTTAAAAAAGGATACTTCACCGGCGTATTTTCGCTGATTGCGACAAATGAAACCTGAAGTATTTCGAAATGATAGTTAAACTAAAATTAAATCCCGCACACACCGTTATCTATATTTTGCCATGATGTGGATTAAAAACAAAAAATACCGAATACTTCTTCTATCGGTTTCGCTGCTTTTTGCTTTGGGCTGCGCTCCGTCCACTAAGATCAAACCGTTTACCTCGGATGACTGCTCCTGTTGGCCGGAAGGATACGATAATCAAAATCAGTGGGAAGAGTGCTGCAGAGAGCATGATCTTGCCTATTGGGCCGGTGGAAGTCGGGAAGATCGACTGAGGGCGGACGAGAAGCTCAGGGAATGTGTCGAGCAGGTCGGTGATACTGCAATCGCACGGGTAATGTATGTGGGAGTTCGGGTGGGAGGCAGCGCTCTGCTGCCATTCCCCTGGAGATGGGGGTACGGGTGGCCGTTTCTAAGAGGCTATGGCCCGTTGACTGAAAAAGAGCAGCGCATGGTCGACATATATAAGAAAGAGGCGCAAAAAAGAATCGGAAGAGAAAATGAAAAGTAGGGTTTGAATCTTATATTATATACTACTTTGATTTTTCCATTCCCTGGATTGATGTCACCTTCTAAGATCGAAAAGGATCTGATCCTCCGCAACCGATCGTATGGTGATATACCCGCAGCAAGCCTCTTTTGCGGTGCCGTGGTTTTTCGAAATGATCATATACGAATCGCCGGGGCGAGCCTCCATAGTGTCGTTTTCGGTCACTATCGGTTGCCCCGAAGATGCCACTCTGTATTTTCCCAGGAACAGGGCGGCGTCATAAGAGGAGGCGATTGTCCTGATCGAATCACACTGCTTCGATGAAAAGCGGGTTGTGGAGTTTGTATCCATATAGACCAGAACCGCACCGTTGACCGCCCGGGCAACGACAGTCGAATCGCTGAGAGTGAATACCAGATCCGCCTTTCCTCCATCACTGAAACCGCTAATATTATCCATCCTTTGTACGTCTACGATATCAAAAGAATCGGCATCTATATCCAATCCGCCGTCTTTTCCCGCGCCTCTGTACACGGTTTTGATTTTTAGCGAGGCATACGCGGTCTGGTTGTTGGAGGAGATATCGACTATTTGGCTGAGATCCCCCGCGGTATCCCGTGCCGCGACGGCCCAGATACGAAAACTTGTCTGGTCGTACCGAAAACTAAATGCGGTGTCTCCGGTGAATTTCTTGTTGAGTATGATCGAATCTACCGGCGAAGGTTCCGACTCATTTTCATCCGAGAGATCAAAAAGCACATACCCTGCGAAATCATCCTCTGTGTTGTTGCCCCTGAAAATGATCCGCCCGCTGTCCGGAGGAACCTGCTCGAACTGGACATTAGTTGGTGCGGCTATCGTGGCTACGGTGTCCTCTTTCGCCGCTGTGGGAAGAAGGTCGGCGCAGTTGGAAAGGGTAAGCACCGTCAAAATCAGAAGAGAATAAACCAGGGCATAGAATAAACCGACTTTTTTCATAAAATCACTCTCGATGAATGTTGTTAGCAGGACCGAATAAAAAAATAAATCATAGAAGGTGTCGCAAAAAGATATATTACAATATGCGCTCATAAACACGCGGCACAACCTTTGCAATGCACGATTCGGTGCCAAGTATCAAAAAAGATCAATCAAAACTATTGATTCGTATCACAAACACGGTATAATTGAATTATTTTCATCTCAGACAGTAACTTCGTTCTAATTATTTACAGGAGGGTGTTCATGAAAAGAGTTGCTAAAGCCTTGACTTCCATTTCGATGCTCGGTATCGCGGGCATGTTTGTTCTCAATTTAAGCAGTTGTGATGCTCTTGGCCCGGAGGAAAACGACGATAATGCATCCGTTAGTATCAAACAAATCGAAAACGTAACCTTTTCCGGAGGGGCTGAAACAGCCACACGTCCCTTGGACGGAGAGATTAAGGGAGATCCTCAGATCAATGATGTAGTTTTTTCGATCATATATGAAGGCGAGGATGTAACCGAAGAGGGCCATATTATAATCGACCAAGGAGAATTCGTTTACGAAAATAAGAAAAAAGTTGATCTGGATGCCATTTCATTAATCATCAATAACACCGCCTGTAACGGCACATACACTCTTAAGATCGATGTGACAGCAGGAAGTGCTCCCGGTGGGAATAGTACAAGCTTCACTGTTTCCGGTGCAACCGCTTGCGGCGAGCAGCCGGAAGAACAATTGCAGGAGGTAACGGTTACAGTGGGTAATCAAGACGCAGGCCCCGGATCGGCTCTTGATGTTGACAGCATGAAAGTACATCAATCCAGTGACGCCAAAAACAGTGCTTCGATTCAGGAAGCTGTCGATGTATGGTTTGGTATTGTTGAGAGCAATGCATCGATGATGGCTCCCGCCAGTGCTCCGTCCGGTTTTGCCACAAGCAGTTGGACCGTTAAAAACGCTACTGCGTTTCAAAAAGTTACGGTTGCTTTTGATGAGATTACCACTCAATCTCAAATCGATGCCCTATGGTCGGGTAGCGGATCGAGTCTGGTAACAATAGCGGCAGGTGACGTCTTTGTTGTTCAAACTGTAGAAGGTAACAACCGTTTGCTCAAAATTGTATCAGCATCTGATGCTACAACTGGAACAGCGGAAGTCACGGGCAAAATCAAATAACTTCTTTAGATTTTTGTTTTATAGGCATAAAAGCCGGTCTCTATTGACCGGCTTTTTTAATACCCTCTCGACACTTTTTACTCCTTAAAGGGCAGCAACTCCGAGATGAACTTCACCGTTCGGTGGGGCTGTATTTTACAATCCGAGGGCAAGCCCGTACCTCGAGCATCATTCCATACGGTGTACATCCCAAGCCTTTGAGGCACCGCCACCTCCCATTCAAGATTGTCCCCTACTATCCAGCTCTGATACGCCTTGAGGCCTATGGCGGCTGCGGCATCATGGTAGACCCGCTCCTGTGGTTTGCCGTAACCAAGCTCTCCCTCAATAAAGATATGGTCGAAAAACCGCTCCAGCTTAAAGCGCTCGACTTTCATGCGCTGCATCCGTTTGTCGCCGTTTGTAACAAGTACTAACGGTATCCCCTGCTGTTTCAATGAGTGCAGTGTCTTCTCGGCACCCGGGAAAAACTCCAGCTTCTTTGCATGCTCCTCTATATACTCATCAGCCATTTTTAGAGCAAGTTCACCATTGTCGATGTTCAGAAGCGTAAATGCCCCAGACACGACCTTGTGACGAGCCGCGGTCATGTCCAGTCTACCGATTCGATGACGGGCCGGATCCGACCAATACCAGAGGCTGTACTTAACTATAGCCTCATACAACTGATCGGCCGTAACACTCCCGATCTTCTCAGCATAAACCCGGCTGACCCTTTTCCACACCGACGGCGCAACCACTCCAAAGGAGATTATCGTATCATCCAAATCAAACAGGATACCGGGAGGTAATTCGTTTGTTTTTTTCGCTTCGTTTCTTTCCATTAAGACCAATTCCTGCACAATAAAAGGATAGCATCCAAATCTTTGCTTTGCCTTACTTCATTACGCCGGGACATCAGGATAATGCCCCCCGAAACATTTAGCGCCGGCCCAAACTCATTATCTTCGGATCCACCCCCGGCCTCATGGCATCAAAAATACTTAATTTCGCTATTCCCGATTATTTTGGATGCGGCTTTTGGAACAATATTTGTACAAAGTGTTTCTGTGAGTTTATCACCTGGAAGGGAGGTTTTATGGGTAGCAGTATGGACGGGAAAACCGCATTTATCACCGGAGCGGCATCGGGAATCGGCGCCTCCACGGCTTCTATGCTTCTCAGAGAGGGAGCACGGGTGTGTATCACGGATGTTACCGACATCCGGGATGAAGAGCTGTCGCACATGATTTCCGAGAGGCCCGACAATTCTCTATTCCTCAAAGCGGATGTATCGGACGATTCTCAGGTTGAGAAAGTCATCCGAGGCACGGTCGAGCGCTTCGGCTCCCTCGATTTTGCCTTCAACAACGCAGGTATCGAAGGCAAACAGGTTCCAACGGCAGAGTATGACCAAAGCGACTTCGATCGTGTAATCGCTATCAATCTCAAGGGTGTGTGGCTATGCATGCGCCATGAGATCGATTACATGTTGAAGAGGGGCCATGGTTCGATTGTAAACAATTCCTCCATTGCCGGTCTGAGGGGTTTTTCCAACCTCAGTGCTTATACCGCAAGTAAGCATGGGGTGATAGGCCTCACCAAATCCGCAGCTCTAGAGTATGCAAAAAGTGGAATCAGAGTAAATGCGGTATGCCCCGGAGTGATTCGCACGGCAATGGTAGATCGGGTTATCGGCGGCGATCCCGAGGTAGAAAAAATGTACACCGGCATGGAACCGATAGGGAGAATGGGCGTCCCCAGGGAAATAGGAGAAGCTGTTTTGTGGCTGTTTTCAGACAGTTCCTCATTCGTAACCGGACACGCAATGATCGTGGACGGTGGAATGATGGCGGCATAGTCGAATCAATAATAGGTGAAAAAAAGTCAGGGAAGGAATAGTGCCTTTCCCTGACTCTTTAGAATTATATGATAGATAATGATCATCGGGATATGGGGTATATTACTTTGACAATAATAGATCTTATCGTTACTTCGCACAGCTGCGCGGAAAAATCCGCTTCATGGATAATCCGATGATCGGGACTATAATCAGTGCTTCAAAATAGCCTAGAGTCTGCATCCAATGTGTTTTTAGAAAACCCAAGCCATTTTGTTGGCCTAGTTTGGCCATCTTGTCCAAGAGATGATCGCCGCAAGAAGAGTTCATCACCCGGTTTAAGCGTTTTAAAACCCCGAAAACCCCTTCGGTCAGACTTTTATCTATTTCTAACACATTAGTAATAGACATTTTGTGATTGAAATATCTATATTACCTGTTGTGGCTTTAAGGTGGTTTTTAGATTCCGCTTTCGATAAAAGCGCACTTTTTGTGGTTTTATTTGTCTTTTTGTTTTTAGTTCCTGTTTCCCTGGACTTTGACCTTGATTTTGCGGCGGTTGCCGGACTTAGCTGATGGTGGTAAAGACTTGAATGCCCACTTATTCTCAGTAAAGGCTTCAATTGACCGACAAGGTTACCTTCAGTCCATATGGCACTTTCCATTTCACCGACATGTAGAGAATTGATTCGGTTATAAACAATGGATGCAAATATTCAGGACTAAAACAGATACCAGGAAGCCGAATCATGGTTCAGATAAGGTGTGTGCTGAAAGGATTTTTAGATGACCGTTGAACCACGCTCAGATTCCGAAGACGCTTTTTCGGATATACCGGCTAAGAGGACTCATCGACAGCCGGATAATAAAAGGAATATCGAAGCAAAACCAACAAGTACCCGCACAGATCTGGCGGGTTTGGGGATAAATACGTCCACCGGTACCAACATTTATGTAGGAAAAAAAATCACAGGATCCTTTTTACCCGAAACCCTGCGCAGGCTTAAGGATACCACCCTGGACGGTTTTTCAATCGAGACAAAATCGAAAGACGGCAAGGAAACCGATGTATGCCCAAAGAAGACTACGCGGTTTTCGCAGACGACGATCGAAACTTCTCCAATTGCGCCTGTGAAGAACAAAGCAAAAACAGACTGTCCGATTGTGGTCGAGGAGTCCTCGGAAAGTTCAGTTGAGAAGCAGAAGAATAAGTCTTCTAATGCCGGGCATAAGAAAGATAAGAAATCCTCACATCACATATCGGTTGATATTTCATCCGGTTACATGGGAAGCTTGCCCTCCGAGGATGATCGTGTGTCGCTTGGTTCGGGTATTTCGGCAGGAGTTTTGGGAAGCGGAGGGATGGCCAAGGTTTATAAGATCTGGAATGAACAGCTGGAGATATTCCGCGCCGTGAAGGTACTGCTTCCTTCCAATCATCAGGAAACCTGGAGGCGATTTGAAACCGAGGCTAAGATATCGGCCAAACTTCATCATCCAAACATCGTAGAGGTATATACGATTGGGCAATGGCACGGGTTGCCCTTCATGGAGATGGAAATGGTACAGGGAAAACCTCTGACCGATTTGATTTCCAGGTTCAAGCCTCTTCCCTGCTTTGTATGCTCAGCCGTGGCACTTCAGATTTCTCGCGCCCTTGCCTATGCGCATCGCCTGGAGGTTCTCATATACGGGAAGAAGTACAAAGGCATTATCCATCGTGATCTTAAGCCGTCAAACATAATGATTGATGAAAGCGGAGTGGTCAAACTGATGGATTTCGGTGTGGCGCGGCCGGTCGAAACCGGCCTGCATACAATCAACACCACGAATCTTGTAGGCACAATGCAGTATTTTTCGCCCGAGCAGATTAACGGGTATCCGATCGATCAGCTGTCCGACATATATTCTTTCGGGGCGGTACTGTATGAGATGATATGCGGTGTCAATCCTTTCCCGCAAAGCAAGATGGTTCAGCTGATACAGGCAAAAACAAAAAATGTGTTCAAACGCCTGGAGGATTACAGCTTGACCTTTGACGGCAGACTATCCTCCGTCTCCCAGATATGTTTACGAACCGATAAGAACACGCGTTACAATGATTCCGCGCAACTGCAGGAGCATCTGGAGGAAATTCACAGATCATTTAAGATCGGTTCTCCGGAAGATGTGGTTGTCTCATTTCTCAATGATCCGGAGTCGATGTACAGGGAAGAGAAAGAAAGATATTTACAGTCGGTACACGCGGTAGCGCAACAGCCTCCAGATCCGCCTGTTCGGAGGGTGCAAGCCGTAAACACGGATGCGGACACCGAGCGCTGCGAATCGTCATCAATTTACGATCAGGAGCAAGGCGCATCAAAAATCAGGGCTGCAAAAGAGAGTGAATTTACGAATAAACAGTTTGATATCGGGGATCAGACGCAGAAATGCGGCTTCGTAGTAACTTCCGAGAAAAGCCGGCCGGAGAATGAAGAGGAGTTTGAGGAGCCAAAGCCCAAAAGAAAACTGCCTTTGCTTGTTTTGATCATTCTTGCTTCTTTGCTTGTTGTTGTCGGTATTATTTTGTTTCTTCGAAGTACGTCAGGTACGCAAAAGTCCGTGTCACATATTAAAAAAGGCTCGATATCATGTGTATCGTTGAGTGCGCCTTTGAAACGAGAGGTTTGATAGAATGATTGTTGGGAAAAGACTGAAAAAACTTCCTGTAATTGTAGGTGTTGATGCGGAAAAATGCGTCAATTGCCATGCCTGCATAACAGCCTGTCCGGTCAAGTATTGTAACGACGGCAGCGGCGACTTTGTAAGTGTAAATCCATACATGTGTATAGGATGCGGTAATTGTATAAAAAAGTGCACCCACGGTGCCAGGTATATGGTGGATGATTTTGATCTTTTCATGGAAGATCTTGCGGCCGGGGAGAATATCATTCTTATCGTCGCACCTTCTGTAGTGGCGAATTTTCCCAATGATTATTTGCATTTAAACGGGTGGTTTAAAAGCCTTGGGGTAAAAGCGGTATTTGATGTGAGTTTCGGTGCGGAGTTGACTGTAAAGTCTTACATAGATCTTCTTCAGAAACAAAATTCTCCCGAAACGATTATCTCCCAGCCGTGTCCTGCAATAGTAACATATATTCAGATGTATATCCCTGAGCTTCTAAATAACCTGGCTCCGGTAGACAGTCCGATGCTTCACACCATGCGAATGATCAAAAAGTACTTTCCCGAGTATGCCGAGTGTAAAATAGCCGCTCTATCGCCATGTCTGGCCAAAAAGAGAGAATTCTTCGAAACTGGAATGGGAAATTATAATATCGGCTTCAAATCGATACGTACCTGGTTGGAAAAACATGAGGTTAATCTCTGCGATTATTCACCCGATGATTATATCAATCCACCCGCTGAGAGGGCGGTTGGCTTTTCAAGCCCCGGAGGTCTTCTTAAAACTGCCGAACGCTGGGTTCCCGGCATAACGGAACAGTCACGAAAAATAGAGGGAACCGAAAACATCTATAGCTATCTTGATAAGTTATCAGAGTCGATTTTAAACCAAACAGCTCCTGTTCTGATCGACTGTCTTAACTGCGAGCGCGGTTGTAACGGCGGACCTCTGACGGTTACCGACAACGCTCCCCTTGACGACATGGAGAAAGTTGTTTCCAGACGCTTACAACAGGCTGTGGATTCGTATGAAGAAGGTGAAGTTGAGCAAGAAACTCAGCTGTCAGTTGACAGAATTGATGAGGTACTGAAACAGTATTGGGAAAACGGACTCTATCGACGCAACTATTCGGATCTAAGTATTAACAATCGCATAATTGTTCCCTCCGAGGAGGAACTTAAAAAGATCTATAAACTGATGCGTAAAACTTGCGATGCTGACTTTTACAACTGCAGCTCCTGTGGATACGGTACCTGCGAACAAATGGCAATCGCCATATATAACGGATTGAACCGCCCCGAAAACTGTCATTTCTACCTTGCCGCCGAAGCTACGATGCAAACCGCGGAGATCTCGGAAAATGAAAAGCGACTCCGAACAATACTATCTTCCACATCCGCAGGTTTTTGCCTTGCGGATGAAGATTACAGGCTTATTGTTGTGAACTCCGCCTTCTGCGACTATATGGGAATGGAAAGAGAAAAGCTTCTTGGTACTACATTCCTGACCAAACAGTTTAAGCGCTGTTCGGCGGGTAATCCATATTCTTCGGAAATAAAGATCAGCCGTCCGAATGGAACCGCTGCCTACTATCTTTTCATCGCCAATCCATATATAGACGAAAACAAGGAGACAGTCGGATATTTTGCTTTGGTTGTAGATGTAAACAGATATAAGAACAATAAATCAACTACCGCAGGCACGAACGTGCCTAAGTCAAAGCCGCATAGCGACCTTCTAGCATAAGAAAGCGGCGGTATAAACCACCGCTTTCTTATCTCTTGCCCGGCAATACAGAAGTTTGCATCCGTTCGAGTCGGTGCATTTTTGGAACCGAAGGCCTTTTGAGTTTTTCTATTGACAAGAAGCTGTGAATTGCGTCAACTTTTCAGGAGAAATGGTTCTCTTAGGCTCCTTATTCCCGTCACTCCACTTCACGAACGATTTCCCCGTTGCCGGAATGACTTCCAAGGTCAAGGGAGAACCGCTGAAATAGGTTCCGGTATAAGGGTTTTCGAATATTTCCAGACCATTTATCAGAACAGCTCCATTCTCAACGTTTATGCTTAACTCGTACTCATCACCCAAATCAAAGTATCTTTTCATTTGCTCAACAAAATATCCCTTGCGGTCCTGAGCAAATTCGTAGAGTTTATCAACTTCGTAATCCCAGTTCTTGAAACCCCACCGCTCGTAATGACGTGATATTTCCGAACTGTAAATAGATTTAAACTCATCTATGCGCTTCTCTATCCTCTTTGTACGAAAGTTTGTATTTAGAAGCGTAGAAGTTATGGAAATAAAATCCGCCTTGAATTGTTCGTTTTGCAGCAGTGTTCTGAAAAGAAAAGTTGCATTTGCTCCATTTGGATAATCGGGTCCGATATCATTTGTACAAAACTCAAACATATCAACATCGATATCCGAGTGTCCTTGAAATCCAAAATCGGTATCGTACAATATCCAGCGCCATTTCGAACCCGGCTGATAGGATCTCCAGAACTTGATGTTATTGGCGGGCCAGTCGGTATTTCCATAGAACATTTCCGAAGCCATATAAGTAGCATAGTTTAGAAGGTCAGCCTGGGATCTTACATGTTGGTAAGGTTCATCTTTACTGATATCGTTTGCGCTCATGTAGTTTGTGAGTTCATCATATCGGGTTCGGTTGCCTGAGGTCACATCACCGATTGCCTTGATTATATCGAAATTTCCTTCTTCCAAACCGTAATTTGTCCAGAGGTAATCTTCGTTAAGCTTTTCGCGCAGATTGTAAATACCCCAATATGCCCCGTTTATATAAACTACCACCGGTCGGTACTTCTGGTAATCAAGATCCCGATCCTCAAGTAATGAACACATTAATACGTCACGAAACCCAGTTTTCCCACAGTTACTTCCGTTATTTCTAAGAACAAACTTTTTAAACTTATCAAGATGCGGATATTCTGGAAACAGGGTCTGCTTCAATTCCGAGACACCGTATTGCCCTCGAAAATGAACCGATAAAGACTTCTGTTCGTTTGCTCTGCTCCAGTTACCAAATATCCGCAACCCAGCGTCATGAGCAAACATTTTGCTTTTGCTCTCATCATACATTTCCACGGAAACCGCCACCTCCTTTTCGCCCCAGAAATTTGCGCCGAAATAAGGGAATACAGGACTCGCATGTTTTCCGTAAGAATATATGCCAGTGTCGGGATCAAAAAGCTGAGAAGAATCTGTCACCAGAGATACCACAGCCATATCGGTATTCTCTCTAATAAAAACACTTGCCGTATTCACAGAAGATGAATACTCGCCTCTTTTATAAGCGCGGGCTCGCACGACGGCGGTGGAGTCAAGTTTGAACGGCCTTTCATAAAGTATGCTTGACGTATCCGGAACTGATCCGTCCAGCGTATAGCGAATGATTGTGTTTGCGGGGGCGGCAATTCTTATATTCACCGGTGACTGAAAAAAACCACCTCCGGGTAAAATCTCCGGGGCAGGTGTTCTTTTTGCATGGCCTTCCGTCGCATTTTTTTCACCGGGTGTGGGCTGATCCGTTATCGAAACGAGGGATGAATCGGTCAAATTCCTGCGCATTGTAAATCCGCCGGGCAAATCCCTAAGATCCATTGAGTCCACAACTTTCCCATTCGAATCGGAGAGAAAAACGGTCTCGTTTCCTCCGAGAGAAAAATTAGTGTGGAAATGTTTTTCACAAGTGATGAAATAAAAACCTTCAACCGTAAAAGATACCGATCCGACAAAATTATCGGGATTAGCCACCTCTACGGCATAGAACTTTGTAAGATCAAGCATCCCGTCTTTAATCAAAGGAATAGTGTAGATATCGCCTTCTTTGCCCGTACCGGTCAACTCGTGCTTGTATGACATCCATTCTTCTATGCCCTGTTGGTTTATGCGGATCAAAACCTTTTTATCCTTTTCGATGTATCCTTTGAATAGCAGACGATCATATCGTGACATATTAACGGTATCTGTTTTTCGCCATCCATCCCAACCCATATGTATAACAGCTGAGCGCCAACCAAGTTGAGTGTTTTGAGCCATATTCATTGTTGCGGAGAGGACGGTATTTGTATCTCCTTCCAAAACACCACGATACCCTCTTTCAAGCCTGTAAGGCTCGATACTACTTTTCCCCAAACCACTCTGATCATCCTCATCCGCCCATGCATATGTATACCTGGTTATACCGCCAACCGTATCACCTCCCTGATCAGCTTCCCGATAATCCTTTCCTGAAGCCATTATAAGGATAAATTGTCCCGGAGCAATAACGGTATCGGGAATTGCCCATCGGGTAAGCGAGTCTCTATCGTCTGAAAGGTAGTATGAGCCCAAATCTATCGAATCATCCGACCTGTTGTACAACTCAATCCAGTCCGGATCGTCATAGTCTCTGTCTTTTAGACGCTCGTTTACAGCCGCCACTTCACTGATTATCAGGTCGGGAAACTCGTTTTTCTCTTCGACTCCCTCCACCGGATTAAAAATGAAAGGCAGCGCAGTTTCTTCTCTGTCGGTGCATGAAAAAACCAAAGCAAAACAAAAGAAAACAAAAAAACAAAGACTCAATCTTCTATTCATATATCTGAAATAAGAGGGTTGTTTCATTGCACTTCTCCCGGATTACCGCCTATTTTTTCGGAACGTTTCCAATTCTTTGGCAAAGGTCCACAACCGCCCACGCGCACCAGTGAATACCCTTCGCCGTCCGCGGCCGCCGCCCAGGCCCGGCGGTCATCATACGTAATCTGGTCGACATTTGCATACACCGGTTTGTGTTCTCCACTCTCTGAGACGTAGGAATCTACAGGTTGTGCTATGCTTACAGTCTCCCCTTTATTGGATAATTTTCCAGAGTAAAAGAATACTTGTACCGAATTCCCCCTGTATTTCTCTTTAAATAGAGTGGAATCGTTTGCGTTTACTAAAAGTATTGTTTCTTCGGCACCGATAACCATGTCTTGCGGGAAGGTGAAATCCACTCCACGCACTTTCCAACTAAACGGCATGTATGGAGTCGTTCCAAGAACAACCGCAGTATCGCCGAGGTTGGTTATCTCAAGAAATTCAAAATTTCCGGGTGAGGGATGATACATTAGTTCCGATATGATTATGTGTCTTGAACATACTGTTGAGTCATTATGTTTTCCCGGCGTAGGTTGGGAAAGAGGCCCGACAGTAAGGCGGTCCTCAAGTATTCCGATCGACTTATCCCTGACAGCTCCGGATGTCTGCATTCCACTACAGTATCCGGTCATTTTTCCGTTTAAGGCGGATAGTAGAAAGATGCATTGTCCCGCATTTCTAAAATCCAACTCCGGCGCATCCTCGGATTTTATGACAAAGAATCCACCCGGTTTCATGACCGCATTTGACTTTACAGTATAATACTCTGAAAAATCTTTTCGTGTTGTAATAAGCCATCCCGTAATGTCAACTATCTTCGATTCACCGTTAAACAGCTCGATGAATCCGCCCGAATCATTCCAATTGGGTTTGAATTCATTTATCAATACTTTTGAATAAGGAACGGAAGGATCAGTGAATCCGGGGGAGCCCCCTGTGTCGGCGCTGTTTCTCCAGTAATCATGATAATCCTGTTTGTAAACGGGTGAATCATCTATGCTCACCAGCGAGTACCCCCTACCATCAGCGAGAACAGGCCAGGGTAGCTCATTATCCCAGCTCATCTCCGTTATTACCGAACCGAACGGTGAAATTAACTCAATGCTTTCCCCTTCATTTGCAAGTCGTCCGGTGAAAGGCCCGGCACAAGGACTGTTTGGGTATCGTTTCCTGTATTCTTCGGTAGAATTTGTCACCACCATATATGCTCCGGAGGATAAGACCGGAGCCTCTGGACCAAACTGAAAATCAATACCACCCGTAATGCGGATCCCCTTAAGCTCTACATCCACATCACACACATTTCGTATTTCAACATACTCAAGGGTATCGGTCTCTGAAAACCTGTACATTATTTCTGTGAAGGCAAGCGGCATGTCGTCATAATCCGCAGCCGTTAAACCTGGTGATGCACATTTGATAGTACAAAGATAAAGTATAACGCAAAGAAACCGTTTTACATTTTTCATTATATAGTCCTTCGGTAAAATGCCGGTGTATCGGGGCAGTCCGATTCAAACCACTCACACCTAAACACTTCATTCATGGCATTCGCGTATTTAGAAAAACTTGCTTTTTTCAGACCGAAATAGTGTATGAGATCAAAAAACCATAATGGAAAAGTTTGACGATATGTTTTTAGCTCAAGAATTATATTACATCCGAGTGGGAAGATTTCCTCAAAGTCGTATGAGTATAGCCTGCCGTTGTCGGGGATAAGAGAATAATCATTCTGCCGGTGACATACCAGTTCCTTATCAAAAGTTATGCGGGCATATTTGTCTACTGTCGAAAACCAGGCCAGTCTTTTGTATTGCGTAAATACCTTCGGAGCACAGTTAAAAAAATGATATTTCCCCAAGAACTCATCATCGTCCCGACTATCCAAATACTGCTGAGGTTCGCTCGTAAAAGGCACTCTTGTTTTTCTTATCACCATTCCTTCACGATACTTTACCTCCGCAAAGTACGGCGGTAGCGGATTCTCCCCATAAGATCTCATTCTCAAGTTGAATCGCTTAGGCTCTTGCTCCACACGCCATTTCAAAAAAAGATAGTCTTCAGTATCGAAATAAAGTGAATTGATCGTATAAAAACCACCGGGTACTAACTTTGAATACGGGTCCATATCGCAATATGATTTAATAAACTCCGAGACGGGATAAACGTAGTCTTGCGGTATGAGATATTTCAGCTCATATCGTGACAGTCTTTGTTTTTCAAAGGAATGGCTATTCATTACCTTTTATCACCTGAAAGTTTTTATCTAAATAGTTTTTCAGCTCACCGTTAGTGAGCATGCCGGATATATTAAGCAGCTTTACATACGCGATGTAAATATCAAACCTGAATTCTTCTATTTCCATGGCGCTTTCAAGAATACTTTCACGAGTCTTGAGAATGAGTAAAGGATCGGTGCCGGCAACACGAAGATACTCCTTCATTTCCTCATTTCTATTGAGATCATCGGTTCTTTTTTCCAGAATTGTTATTTGCTTGAGCATTATTTGCATATCGCTTTTAAGCTCGGTGATTCTTTGGTGAATCTCTTTTCTCTTTTCAAGGTACTTGCCTTCGTCTTTAAGTAAAGCTGCTTTACGACGATGTATATCATTCTTATCGGGAATCGGAATGGATATACCGGTACCGACATGCATGTTTTCATAAGCGGGAGTGCGATCCTTACGTATGCCTTCATAAATTCTATGATCATATCCAAATTCTAAAAACTGAACCAGGTCTCTACCCTCCGATCGCTCAAGTTCATAGCGGCTTTGTGATTCCTTCAACTCCCACCAGGCAAGCTGGATATGCACGTTGAGAGTATCAGGATTAATGTGCTCCAGCAAACTGTCGATGTCTCTTAGACGCACAAAATTTGTAGTATCGAAATTGTTTTCCGCTGTAAACGGACGATATTCGGATATCTCCCTGATTATGTCTTCAAGTTTTTTTTCGTTACGGATAATTTGCAGACGCATTTTCGTGAGTTCATCCTGAGCCTCAACAAGGTTTGAAAAATCAAAATCCTCCTCATTCATTCTGCTTCTGTAAACAGTAATTTTGTCCTCGTATACTTCCCTAAGCTCAAGCCTGTGGCGCATCTCTATTCTCTTGTGAATAAGCTCCAGAACCAATTTATAACGATCATAGAGCTTTTCATTCAACATTTCTTTTTCGGCCCACCGATGATAATGGAGTCTGTTGTGCGACAACCTTTTTCCGGTAAAAGTCTCTCCTAAACCGCGCATCTCCAAGCGGGCCGCGAATTTATGTCTATTGACATCCAGCCCGTCCAAGTCATATCGAAGCTCCACTCCGTCAAGAAATGGGACTGACCACAAGGAATTCTCAAGATAAGCTACTGTTTTTCTTCGGCTTTCCAGTCGCATGTCCTCATCGGCTCCCGCCAAAAAAGACTCAACCGCAACAGTTTGTGCATCACTGCCAAAAACTAATCCCAGAAGTATAAGAACTTTCAACCTTATCATATCTCTTTTCGCCACCTTTTTACTTACTGCTGATTATTACTTTCTCTCCCAGAAGAAACCTGTTGCGCTCAGGTATCCTAATAGAAACTTCCCTACCCCAAACCGATATGTCCGGACGGCTTCTCAATCGTAGAGGAAATTCCACGATCCGCGCCCCCACTCCAACCACTTCTCCGGTCACGAAATTGTGGTTATCGGCAACAGACTTAACCGATACCACATCACCCCTTTGAATACTGCTGTAGATTTTCTCGTGAATGTAGCCGCGGATAATTTCGGGGGTCTGTGAATGAACCGTCATTATCGGTTCAAATGCCGAAACCTTTTCACCAACGCCATAATTTACCGATCCCACCACTCCATTTATCACCGAGGTTAAAACCAGATTTCGGAGCTGCGTCACAATAAGATCTTTCTCTCTACTTAAGTTTTGAATCCTTACCTTTTGAGTCTCCGCCTTTTCTCCCCTACTCTTTTTCAGAATTTCAATCTGATATCTCATCGATTGCTCTTCCAACTGTAGTTGCTTTTGATAATTTGAGATTTTTTTCATTAAAGGATTCTCCGAATCATCCATCACAACCGGTTGCGTTATGCTTTCGAGTCTGGATGTAAGCTCAAGATTTTTGCGCATTTTCCTTTCAAGCTCGTCAATAGAGTATTGGATTTCGCTTTTTTTCTTTACGAAATCGGCCCTTACGGCAGCTATCCTCGACTGAAGTTCATCCCCGTCTATATTCTTGAAAGTTGCATAGTTATTCAGTTGCTGTTCGATGATCGCCAATTTAAGGCGAAGCTCCGGCATATCCAAAAGGGCCAAAGTATCACCGATTGATATTGATTGACCGGGTATGGCGGTTACCTGCTTTACTTCGACCGCCTTCTCGAAATTCAGTTTCGTTTCGCGGCTTTCGGCGATTCCGTAAAACTGTGCCCTCTCCGAACTGAACCGACTCGACATACCGATCAACACCAACACGGCAGTAAGCCAGATTAAGATCATCCGTTTGATATTACACCTCCGCCGTTAATGTCTGGTTTATAAGATTGATCGATTTTAAGGTATCGATTTTTTGAAGAGCATGCGCCAGCTCGGCTGAATTATTTGTGTTTTTTAACTTGATCTGATATGCATATTCTATTCTTTTTCCCTGTGAAGCCTCTCTGACCGTCACCAGAACAAACTGCCTGCAATAAGCACGAAGCACTGTTTCGATACTCTGCTTGACTCTAGGCTCATCTTCCACATTGAAACGAACGATACCGTCAAAGGCGTTGGTGCGTATGGATGGAATGAAATGCAAGGCGGCGGAAGCGGTGCAGAAGGCAACCGTACCAATAACTGCTACAGTGTATGCGTTTACGCCGCATCCAATTCCAGCCGCAAGGGCGGCAAACATGAAAATAATATCCCGAGAATCCTTAAAATTGGTCCTGAACCGAACGATGGCCAAAGCACCGATCATTCCAAGGCCGCGAGCCAGACTATCTCCGATGGCCTGCATGATAGTGGATGCCACAATGGAGCTAAGTACCAGGGATTGGACAAAGTTGTGATAATATGAAAGTCCGCGAAATGTTCGCTCATAGGTAAATGCTATCAGCATCGAAAGCACAAAAGCCAGAATGGATGAGAAAAGAACCGTTATTAATCCCGGATTTATGGAACTTGTCTGTACGGTAAAATAATCTAACACCTCTACCTGCCTTAATTGGAATGTGTACATGACTAGGACTTTTTTAATCGCACAACCACACTGCAGATAATAAGCCCTGCATTACTGTTTCGCCTCTTTAGTATCCTAATATACCGACTCTGTTCTAACATTTTCCTAACATCCACCTAACATTTCGTTATTTCGCTAAATGGTTGGTTCTTTTTGGAAAAAAATCAAAACAAAACCTCTTTTCTTACAAAAATTATTAATAAATGTTAAAAAAAATCAGGAGATGTAGATGCTTTTAAAGGAAATGTCGATTTTTCAGACTACTATCATTTATCTGTATTTTCTTCCATGCACAAAGGTTTAAACACAATTTAATGTATCTTTCAATGAGTGCACTTGGACCGTTAGTCCAGAAGATAGTCAAAACGTATTTTTGTGGTATTCTCAGAGAAATAAACAACGAAGGGAGTATCTGATGATTTTTCTAGAAAACAAATGGGCTTTAGTAACCGGCTCCAGTCGAGGTATTGGCCAACAGATTGCGCTGGGTCTTGCAAAGAGAAAATGTAATGTGATCGTTCATGGAAGAAAAGCGGATAATGCGTGCCAAACGCTTGAGCTTCTAAAAGAGTATGATGTTCTGACCCACTGTGTTTCGGGAGAGCTTTCGTCACCGGATGAGGTAGCGGGTATAATCGATCAAGTCAAAAATGGGCCTGGAAAAGTCGATGTCCTGTACAACAACGCCGCAATTCAGAATGCCTGGAAACCGATATGGGAGATAACCCATGAAGAATGGCTGGAATCCTTTGAGATTAACTTTTTCTCGGTGATCGCCTTGTGCAATGCATTTGCACCTGGAATGAAAGAACGTGGTTATGGACGTATAATCAACCTGACTTCAGGGATTAAAGATGTGCCCAATCTTTCACCTTACAGCACATCCAAAGCAGCTATAGATAAATACACCCAGGACCTTGCTTTCGAACTTAAGGGCACGAATGTCTTGGTTAACAGGGTGGATCCGGGATGGCTGAGAACGGATCTGGGCGGTCCAAACGGGATGTTTTCGGTTGAAACCGTTATCCCCGGAGCACTTGTACCGGCACTTTTCGAGGACAACGGCCCAAGCGGTAATTTTTACGCCGCACAAGATTTTAAATATCTGGATTAGAGAAGCAGCCTCTATCAGGCAAAAGTCTGGTATTCGGAAGGCATTCGGGATGACCGATTTTTCATGGGTTCAGCTTGTCTTCCTCATCAACACCTACCCTAATGCTGACAGAGTTTTTTTAAACAGGTTAAGCGCTTGCTTTTAAACCTGACATAATAATCTCACCAGCTTTACAATCAAAAAAAGAGCAGTCCCGAAGCACTGCTCTTTTAAAAATTCTGCGATGTTTGAAACTGTTATCTTTCGGCAATGATCGAAACAGGCTGGGTAAAATGACCTGCCCCGTCGAAATACCTGATCACGTACATGCCGGAGCCCAGAGTGTTTTGAAGGTTTAGTGTATGTCTGCCAGTACTCAATTGTTTTAGTTGAGCAGACAAATCCTTAACCAATTTTCCGGAAACAGAGTACATCTTAAGAGAAGAGGCGGAAGGTCTCTTCAATAAAAGATCCAGCATTAATTTCGAACCCTTTGTCCGAGCGAAAAACGCAGCCTGGCCCGATTTACGAATAAAGGGACTGGCAAGCTCCACCTTATCCTGCATTTTAAGTTTTACATTATCGATGTACACGTTCCTGTCAGATAAACCTGCATAGAATCCAATACGAGCCTGGTCATCGGTAGGATAAACCATTGTGAAGGTAAAAGAGTAGTTTTGGGGTTGATCAGAGAGAGTTATCTCTGTTTCGGCGTCACCCGTATATGATTCATACGGATCGCTTGACATGCCCACATCCGCCACGATTATCCGACTGGTGTCAGCCCAGGCATCGAAACTGAATTCATAAACACCCCCTTGTATCAGTTCAATCCCAAGCTGTGTCATTTGTACACCCCAGCCGACCTCACCACCATCTCTAATATCAAGCACAAACACGCCGCTGTCGGATACATATTCCCTGCCTAGTCCGCCCTCATGATATGTTACCGACCATTCATTATCCCCATCAGAAAAGTCTCCGTTGCGTACGATTTCATCCACAAGACCGAATCCGGCACGAATCGAAAGATCTTTATCTACCGTCAACGTAATCGTGGTATCTTCGCCATGTTCGGCGCCGCTCCAGCCCCTGAAAATCTCACCACTATCCGAAACGGCAGTCAATTGCACTGAACTACCTTTTTCAAAGAGTTTCTGATTCGGTTCAACCAAAACGCTTCCCGGCCCCTCAACGGATATATTGATTGCAAACATAGTCTGCTCGACACGAGGCCCTTCGCCCATAACGGCGTCAACTGCCGCCAGCAGAGCCGTCATAGGTGAACTCCAGTTAATTGCAACTTCGTTAGTTGTATAACTTCCATAAACGTCTTCATAATCACCTGCTCCCCCGTTTGGACCGCCGACCAGAAACCCTGGTATCATTTCTTCGATCCCGTCGGCTCCCGAGGGACGATGATGAGGATTCCTTGCCGCCTTCAAACCAAATCCCGTCAAAAAGGAGTGTGTAGTAGCGTTTTTCCCAAGCAGGTAATCGATACATTCCGCGGCACCTTTGATATACTTTTTATCTTCTGTAAGAGTATATGCGACAACCAGACAAAGACCGTCATTGGCCAGGAACGAATTCGATCCCCAGTTAAAAATGAGTCTTGGTATTCTATATGCATAGGTTTCAATTTCATCCAACAACTCATCCGCCGCAACTATGAAAGAGCTTTTAATTGCATGAAAAGACGCGCTGTCCAACTCGTTGTCGGCAATTGCAAGAGAAAGTGGCGACATACTTTTAACGAACTGCCAACGAGGCGCATACCTGTACTCGTATAGATTTTCAACCACAATATTGCGGTACTCTTCTTTACCTGTAGTAATAAACAGCTCCGTTGCGGCCCACAGTCTCTCATCCGCGACTTGTTCATCTTCATACGCTCCAGTACCAACGCCGGAGGGATTTTCATCAAATAACTCCGAGGGATTTTCTTCAGCCCATACCCAGGCACTTTCGGCCTGTGCCAGACACCCTGCAGCAAATGTACTGTCCAAAGCTACATATATGCGTCCTGCCATTGCCATCACTGCTGCAAAATCCAGTGTCGCGGCGGTTGATTTTCCTATAAAATACCGAGTTGCATTCGCCTCGTGAGGCATTTCGGTACCGGTAAAGTTTAGAGTTGTAAGCTTGTGGAAAACACCACCGTCACTATCCTGCATGGTTTTCATCCATTCAAGTTCATACCGCACCTCATCCAGAAGGTCATCCTGGGAATTACCGGATTCGGGTATGTTTAGAACGCTGTCGCCAAAGTAAGTACCAAACATCTCATAAAATTGCAATAGAGTTCCCACCGTTATGCCCGCGTTGACTATATATTTACCGTAATCACCAGCATCATACCAGCCGCCGGGTGATGAAGCCTTACCGCCGTCCTTTCCGGTAGAGGAATGATATACGACCGCAGTGTCCGGATGTCCGGCCGGCCTGGCGAATTTGCCTGCATACTGCGGTTCCAACTCCATGCTTGCTCGCTGATAGTAGAAGGATTTTAGTGATGCCGCGGCTGCATCTGCATAGATTCGATTAGATATTCTAAAAGGATAGGAAGTACCCAAACCTTCTGTTCTGATCCAGTAAGTTCCAGGCTCGGTTAATGCGGAGAAATCCGCCTGCTTAACCGCTTCCTGCCATTCTCTTCTCCACGCAGTCTTTTCCTCAGACAAAATGTCCCTAAAAACCACACTGTCCCGTGCATCAATCACCTCAAAAACCGAGTCGACAGCCCCAATTATAATGGCGATCTTATTTGCCGAAGGATAGTAACCTACCTGATTGATTCTGTAGTTATCTTCATCTCCCCACGCTTTGAAAAACATACAACTTACTACAATTATTAGCCACATTTCCGTTCTTTTTCTCTTCATCTTAAGAAAAAACCCCTTTCGTACCAAAAACACACTTAATTCATAATACAATATAAGCTCAGATACCTTTCCGGCAGTTGGCGCAGGCGCCATCAAATTTTCTAATTGTTTTAATTGTTCAAAACGTGATATATAGGCGCCGAGAGAAGGGGACAATGAGAAAGCCTGATTTTTGATTCACTTGGGAAGCCAAACTATTCAGTCCATTAACACAATCATCCATTGGAGTGTGGATTCTTGTAAAGCCTCGGCCGACGACTCAGTAGATCAACCGTCTTTTTGTTCATCTCTACCACGCGGGAGGCCAGCGCTTTTGCAATCATATACGCAGACGACGGGCTGTTCTCGAAAAGACGGGTAACATCTTCGATGTACATCAATTCGGCATAGGTTGCGGCAACGACAGTTGCTTGCCTTCTCCCCCCCAACAACGCCTCAATCTCTCCAACATACTCCCCTCTTTCGGTTATTCGGGTGAGTGTAGTTCCACGAAATGAGACCTCCAGTACACCGGCTAGAAGAACATACATTCCTCGAGCGAGTTTCCCTTCTTTGAGGATAATCTGTCCCGGTTCAAACGCTACAATTTTTCTTTTTCCACTCATTTCAAACTTTATCAATCGTATAAACCTGGAAACATCTCCTGAGGAGACTTGGGTGCAACACGCACGGTTTTACATCTTTCGGCAATAACCTGTCCTGGTGGCGATTTTCTTGGCTTTCTTACAAACCTGGCCTCGGTTACGTGCACTTCTGCATATGATGTATGCTTTGCTTTTGAAAACCAGACAGCTAACGCTCCCGCATCTTCTAGTATACTATGCGGCGGCCACGGGCTTGATTTCTCGCGGCGTATCACTACATGTGAACCCGCATGTCCTGCCACATGCAACCATAAATCCCAGGGACGCGCAAATCTGGTAGATAACTCATCGTTTTGGGCGTCGGTTTTTCCTATATAGATGTCAAAGTTTTGCAGGCGAAAATGTCTATAAGGGACGTTATGTCGTTTTTCTTCACCTCCGCCTGCTCCTGTGGATGAATCAGTTTCATATTTCTTGGCCGCCGTGGCCAGCTCAGTGATTTCCTTCTCATCAAAGGATTGCTCATCCGACCATTTCTCAATAACTTTGTCGCAACCGGTTATGAACGACTCAATTTCTTCGATTTCCATTCGGCTGTCCGAAACCTTTTGCATTGCAGCATCAAATCCGCGTTTACCTTTACGTGCTTTTTTATAATACAATTCCGCGTTCCTGTATGCATCACATTTCGGATTCAACCGCACGTTTTCTATTTCCTGAGTATGGACATTTATTATATCCCGCTGTGCTTCACCTTTGTTATATGCATCGGGATCGGCGAGAAGTGAGTCGGCTATCTGCCCAAACCATTGCCACTTTTTTACTTCCTCAAGTTCCTTCTCCTGTTTTTGTATTTTGGCGCGAGCTTTTTTCAACGCTTTATTTGCATTTTTTCTCCATTTTCTTACAACGGAGATCTCTAAGATTGATTGTTCTTTCTCATTTTCTTTGACCATAATTCTTGACACCATTATCTGTTCGTGGTACAATCTATTTAGAGTTTCATTTACGTCTTAAATGATTTTGAGGATTCAATGATTACGAACATTGTCGTGGAATGTCCATTTTGTCAATCGTCAAGTGAACTGTTTCTTACAACGCATACCAATGTCATCGTTCTTAATTGTCCTCACTGCTGGACACCTCTGGTACATACAACCAATGGGGTTTTTGTGTTAACGGAGAACCAACTGGCGGAATTGGCGACCGATTCGCAAGGACGTGCCTTAAACCGCCTACTTAACAAAATGACAGGAGGCTCTTACATGGATAAAGGAGATACGTTCGAAAATAAATTCAGTTACCCGAAAACAAAACTGGCTCAAAATCATTTCGATGATGAGCGCACCTGCATAACGCATGATGATATTATCAATTTACAGATTGATTTGGCAACGATAAAGGATCCTCTCGAACTTATCGAGAAAATGTAATACCCCTTCGTTTCTACCCTTGAAAGCCATGTTATCCGTAGCGGACAATATGGCTTTTATCGTAAGCAGCCGTTCTTGTTGCGTGAGCCTTAAAAGTAATAAAGCCGAAGAAAAGTTCTTCGGCTCTACAAAAACCTTCTCAAAATGCCTCAACGTTTCATTTCGAAACGGTATCAACAGCCGTTATGGTATCCGACAAGTTTTCAAGCTCTTCCTGATCCACCGGCCTGCCCTGGCGACGAGACTGTGCCTGAAGCTCTTCGATGCTGGTCATTGGTTCGTCCAAATGTTGAATCATAAACTCCGCATCATCGGCAAGTTCACAATCCGGACTGTTTTCCAGAATCCATTTGTAATTTACTTCCGCCAATCGTGGACGTTCCAGATGCTCATCATAAATAAAGCCGATCATAAAAAAGGTATTACAAAGGTGCTCCCTGCTATGAGTGAATATCTGATATCTTCTATAACTGCGAACAGCATCACGCAGAATTCTGTTTCTACTCGTTTCAGCCGCTTGAAGATTAGCAAGCTCCGTTTGAACCTTGGCCAAATCGATCAGAGCCTCTTTACCGGTCTGAGTATATGGAAAAGAATTCACCACATCTCTCAATAAACTCTGAGCATTGCTGAGGGTTTTTGAAGCCTCGCTGCCCGTTTGCTGTTCCTCCAGCGCTAATAGAGAATCCACCTCTTTCATCATTGCTGCAGGATCCCGATCTTTTTCATCTTTCCAGTCTGATTGCAGGAATTCAACGCCTACATCCCTGCGAACATCACGAATCTCCTCTTCTAGAGCGTATCCCACAGCCCTTTCCCTATACTCATCAACAACTGAAGCAAATCTGGATGAATCAGGCCTTTTACCGGCGACATACCCCTCGTCCCATATCGCATATTTGATTACCGAAGTATCCAAGTGTGTCTGTTTTTTTGCCTCCGGCAGCAAAGTTTCTTCTATGTAGTGAGTTGCAACTTCATATTTCCACGCCCATTCATTTACTCCCTGAACATCTTCATTGTTAACAAAGCCGCTTTCACGTGCCTGCTCCGAGAATAATTTCCACTTTAAAAGCCACTCAACGAGGTATTTCTTTTTGGACGGATCATTGTAATTATCTCTGGCGTCTTCAGGAAGCCAACTGAGGATAACATCCATATCTTGAGGTGTTATATACTGATCTTGCCCATAAAACGCATTTAGAGAATCCGGATATGGTTCATTGAATTTTTGCTCATAAAATTGTCTCATGAAAAACGCGGAAGGGTCCTTGCTTGCATATCTGAGCCACCTCTGACGAACAGCCGAGGAATCGACAGCGGTATCACCATCATCGGATACTTGTGCATAAAAGGAGGAATCCGGCGGATATTTGGACAGAAACAAATCGGTAATTATCTGATGACGTACTTGAGTTAGCGGCCGATAAAAAACCGAATCCCTGGTCTGATTTTGTGCAAGTGAATCGGAAGAAGCTGTGTCTGCCTGAACTTTGACTTCTACGGTATCTTTGAATTCTTCACGATTTTGGTCGTAATATGATTGAATTTCTTGTTCCGTAAAACCCAAGTTACGAGTGAGAATCTGCTGGGCATACATCTGTGCCGGGTAAAAACGATTTTTCCACTCCCAGTCGTTACCGGATTTCAGTTTATTTTTGTCCGGAGCCTTTTCGAATAGCACCTGTGTTTCTACCAATGCCGTTGCGGGCGCCCGATTGCCCGGAAAGTATTTACTCCTTTGAGCCGGATACATACGCTGCATCGTGGTAAACCATTGGTAATTTTCGCGCTGTAACAGTTCACCTCCCACTCTGGCAAAAGCGTTCTCCTCATCACCTGTATTACTGCACGACACACACAAAAGAAGTGCTCCCAGGAGCAGAACACAGACAGAAAAACGGCACATAAAGGCATCTCCTTCCTAACTGGAAATAAAAGAATGAGATATAAAAAATATATTCGGCGGATAAAAAGAATCGCAATCGACCTATATTAGATTATAGGCTGTTAATCGCCTCATCCAATTCGTCGTATATTTCCAGTAGAGATGTAGCTCCGATAATTTCGATTATTTCGTATACGTTTTCATTTACATTGGCTATTTTGAATGATCCGCCCTTTTCTTTAGCGGCTTCGCTAAAGTGCAGTAATATGCCCAGTCCGGTACTGTTAACATAGCGCAACTTGGCAAAATCTGCCACAATTACAGGAAACCCCTCACTAAAAAGATTCGATATTTTCACCCGCACCGAATCAACATTGGTGGCATCAAGATCCCCTATGAATCGAACCAGTTTTACATTGTCTTTACCGGCTATATTTTCATATTCTAATTCGATTTGAGACTCCATATACTATTCCTCTTTCAGTTTGGTGACATGAACGCTCGTGCCACCCTCTGAATGTTCGATTTTGAAATCATTAGATAACATTTTGATTAATTTCAATCCTCTGCCTCGTCTTTCGTTTGCGGATTTTTTCTGAACGCAAAGTGATTTGGAAAGTTCTTTGAGTGCATGAGCCTTTGTCTGGTCACTGGTATTAATCACCTGAATTTCGATTTTTTCTCTGTCTATTGCCGTTGTGATTGTCACCTCAGCCCCGGATTGCCTTAAACCATGCTCCACGGCATTATTGCATACTTCATCGACAATCGTCTCGATTCTGAACGAATCACGATTGCTGTATCCTTTTTGACGCGCCAGCCGACTTATCATTTGGCGAACAGGCGGCACATATTTCAACTGAGAAGGAAAGATAAGACAGATTTTTTCAGCGCGCCCCTTGTAATCCCAGTTAAACGCATTCACCGCACTTTTAACATCTTTACAGAATTTAAAGATCTTATGTGCATCCATGGTGTTGAGTTTTTCTTTTACACTTGGACTCAGCCCCGCCAACACCAAATCACCGCCTTTATCAAGCATACAGGAACGATACCCCATCAGTTCTCCAAGCACCGCCGAAGAAATCAGCCCGACATCTGACATGTCTACGACGCCGAAGACATAATCCCCTCCGGTTACCGATTCAAAACTCCTGGAAATCTCTTCAATACTCGCTGAATCCAGATCTCCTTCTATTCGGATTATTGCCACCTCCGGCATTTCTGAATCCGGAACTACAATTATTTTTGGAGAATTCATTTAAAATTTTCCCCTGAGGGTGAAATATTTGTACCCGTTACATCTGAGTTTCTTCCGGAAAGTCCTGCTCTCGTTTTCGAACAACCTTTATAGAGGTCAAATTATTCTCATCAATCTCAAACTCTACATTTTCCGAAAGCATCCTGATGATTTCAAACCCCAAACCGGTAACTTTCTCACTAGCCGCTTCCCGACCGAAATCAGTAAGATCTTTGTCGTCCTCGAATTTAAGCGCCTTTCGAAGACGCTGAATATCCCCGCCTGTTCCGCCCTTGTCTTTTACATTAATTTCTATTCTATCAGAAAATATCTTACAGGTAAGATCAATAACATCATCGAGCGATTTACAACCATAAACTACCGCATTATTGCAAATCTCATCAATTATGATTTCTGAACGATAAGCGAACTTGGAAGAAAAACCGTCTACAAGCAGAATGTCGGCAATGAACTTGCGCACCGCAGGTATGTATTCCAGATCGCCGGGAAAGCTTAAGCGAATTTTTTCTGAAATGGATTCATTCATGTTTTATCCCAATAATTTTTATACCGTCTCCCGATTAACGGTATACGATTTGTGTCGTTTACTGTTACTTGTCATTCGCCATGCAAAACATAGGTTTCATCGTCTGAACTGATAAGACCCTTTTTGACCATAATCTCAACCAACCGTGCATTTACTTCAAGTAGTTTCCTAAAACTCGGGGCTTCATCAAGCCCTTTAATATTCTGAACCGTTCTTGCATCCTTTTCAGATTGCCCCCGTAACGTGTCCAGTACGCACTCAAGAACGAACATCACTTCTCCGTATGTCAAATTGCCTTGACGGTAATTTGAAAACTCCTGTATAGCTCCAAGTATCAATTCGTTGAGCTTATTATACTCATTCTGGTCGTCAAAGACATTACGATACTTGCCGAAATTCCCCATAACAGATCCTCCCTTCGAGCAATGACGCAGACGCAACTCAGTGCGTTATGCCCCAAAAGATTAATAAATATACATTTAAGCACGATTTTTCAGGTATGTTGCCAATCCTGTCGTGATAATTTTCAATAATTCTCTTTCGGCCCCAGACTTTCTATTACTTAGACTTCTCACGGTGTTGGAACTTCAAGCAGCGGTTGCTGTTGGGTATTCTGATTTTGTTCATCAATTGGGTTGTCCGTAGCCTCATTTTGACTCGGCACGATATTCTCCCCTTCCACACTGGGAATACCAAAAAGATCTTCTATTCGAGGTTGCTGATTGCCCTCGACACCCGGATCAGGCTCCTCAATCGGGTTACCTTGTTCCAACCATGAACGAATAACCGCCGCGATAACATTCTCACTTTTTTTGGACGCTTCCATGATGAGATTATCATTTATAATCTGTCGATCATCAACGGAAACATGAGTAACCGTTTTTACCGGTCTGAAAAACGCCGGGCCCTTTCTTAGCGAATACTTGGCATGTATTTGTCCAGTATACATATATTGTTCAAGGCTTAAGCTGTATACTACCATTTTTATCCGCAAATCTCCCATGATCCTGGTCGTTAGTAGATTTTTTCTTTGGACTGAAATATCATACTTTTCAGCACGAGTCCATATAACAATAGTACTGTCACCGACAGTTTTCATTAATTTCTGAACGAGACTTTTACTTACGGTTGGATAATAAGTGAACCCGGCCTTTTGCCCGTATATACGTGTTTGTCGATAATCCGCCAAAGATACCGACGGAAGCATAGTCAGGCGGTCACGTAGAGCGCTGTCGTAATCACCGCTTATAGAGGGGATACTTTCATCGGACAATCCCAGGTATATAACATTTACTTTCTGGGCATGCAACTGTATTGCGATCAGGAAAATCAATCCAATACACGACCTGATCATGACTCGATCTCCCTTTTTATCATATCATTTGCACGGTATACCCAGCTCAGTATCTCGGCTACAGCTTTATACAATTCCGACGGGATTTCCTGATCCAAATCGACTTTTGCCAAAAACTCCACCAGCTCATCATCGCGAGTAATTGGAATCCCATTCTCATCGGCTATTCGCCTGATCCTATTCGCGCAACTACCCGATCCTTTGGCCACGACCCGTGGAGCAGATTCAGTCTCACTATTATATCGCAGCGCAACCGCTTTTTCCGACAATAGTTTTTTTTCTTTTTTACTTTCTTTCACACAATCACCCTGTTATGTCGAGTATACCATTATGCGAACGGCTATGTGTATCATTACTTTGCGGTGATGATGATTTCATGGTATGCATTTCCAGGCGAATAGCGGCGAAATCGAGAGATTTCAAGGCTTCTCTAAAAGGTTTTAATCTGCGTTTAAACCAGCTGTGAGCGATTTGCTTTTGGAAGGCAAGCGAGATGTGGCAATGCTTTTTATTCTCCAATCGGATTGTGGCACAAACCTCCCCCAGTTCCCGAGGACAAACACAAATAGTCACAACATAGAGTTTTTTCCCCCTTCCTTGAGATCCCGTGTTTTTTTTCTTGAGAATTTTCAAACGCAATTCCGTCCACTCGCCGCCAATGCGAAGCGGTATTGCAATCACCTGTTGCTCCCCGTCGGAAGTGGATACCGGACGCGCCAAAATCTGAAGAGCCTCTATACGCTCCAACATTCCTTCCGTGACTCGACGTACTTTGGCGATCTCGGTCATGGACATGCGCTCCAGCGCCGAAGCGCTTTCGACATCCTTACCGGTTTCAAAAAACTTATACCGATTTCCCTCTTCGAGCATTTCCTGGGACTCTTTAGCATCTTGCGTTTGCTGAATCTCATGCATGAATCGGAGCAGTTTTGATTTCAGATCCTCAGGCTTTTGGGCAAATTCATTCGGGAAGGCCGAGGCCAGTTTGGATTCCAAAGTAAGACCGACACTTTCCATGTATCGACTCAAAAAATCTTTGAAGGAGTTTGACGGCAGTTTGTCGGACCATGCGATGCCAGACTCAAGCGATAGCGGCAGCTTAATTGCTTTAACCGGGTCATTCGTGCAAAATTCCACTTTCTGCATAAGATTAGTTGCCGATGGAGTGAGCGCGATTGCTATGCTGCGGGAGAATGCCGCACTGGAAGAGATTCTCGTTTTCATCAGGTTAAAGATGTGTTGAAAAGAAAGCTCCTGGGTCGCCGGTGCCAGAACACTTATCCCGTCTTTGCGCTCTAATGTTGCGACTGCGGAATCAAGGTATTGAAGCTGCCGGTCGGAGATGCTCGTGCTGCCGTCAAGGGCATCCTGCAACAGCCTGGGGTTACAGTTGCGCAGCATTGAACTTTCCATCCTGGAAAGCAATCCCTTAACCTCAGCTACCAACTGCCTGTCGTTTAGAATTGTCGCCGCCGCTAAATCGGCACCGTCGCCCGATATCCTGATGTATACATTTGATTCTTTGGAAACAGGCATACTCGTACTAATCTCACCTGAGATATCTCTGATGCCGTTTTCTGTCAACCAGATGCGGCATTCCCGAGAGGAGCTGAAGGATAGAAAACCGTTTTCAAAGCATCCCCCGGGCAATTTTAACGGTGTTGAATCCTGATTGTTAAGTTTCAGGAGAGATGCAAGAGTGATTAATTCACTGTGGAGTTTGTTTTTCGATGCTTGCTGAGGACCGTCTTTTGAAACACTTTCTACCAGATGTGCCAGAAGTTTTTCCGCTGCCGCAATTTTGGATTCCTCAAGAAGAATTGAGCCGCGAACATTGTTAATCACCTCACGGGCAAGCGAGTTTATTTCTGAGTCGGGATAATCAGAAAGAAGTGTCAGCAAAGACCGCAGATCCATGGATGTTATAAATTTACCGCGATCCAGAGAATCCATTTGACTCAGGAGGGAGCTTTCGTAAGGGATTTTATGGACGAGCAATTTTTGCCCGATCTTTACAAGAACTACCGAATCCCCCTTATTCAACTCGCTCTTGTCACTTATTTCAACGGTTATCTCGCGGCCGTTGCTTTCTAAGATCATGCAGCCGTTTTTGATGTCTTTTATCGCTGCGCGAACAGCATAATGAAATTTTCCCCTTGCTGCTAAGCCGGACAGTATATTTGCGGAAATATTCATTGATAATATTCAGTCAATGGTGTCGGCAAACACCACACTGAAACTCAGGAAAGTCGGTGCTTGCTGCTTTTTGTTGTGACTCGCAGTATCAGTTCAACCTGATCCACACTAAGCTGTTCATTACGGGAGATTTCATGCTTACTCAGGCCACATTTTGCAGCCTGTATAACTCTGTTTTTCAAATCACTTCGGTCTTCCAAATCCCCCGTATGTTCTTGTATACTGGAAGAATCATCGGATGAAGCAGAAGCGACTCCGGATTCAAAGCCGCTTTCTTGCTTTTCATCACTCGTACCAATAGATTCAAAGGGATGATTGAAACGCTGAATGCTTTTTATATCATCGGCCATTCGGCGACGAAGAGATTCTATAGACTCCCTGTCATCTATATCGGTATTGCCGATACCGTCTGAAGGCTTTTGTTGAGAAAAAACCGGTTTATCCTGCTCATATCTTTTGAAAGGATATGTTAGTGGAGTTTCGGCGGCATTTTCGGTCTTTGTTCGAGAACCAACCGATTCGGTAGAAGACGGTTTTCTCGAATCGGTGTATGGGTACTCAGGTTTAACTGCGGAGGATAAGCTGTTTTGAGGAACCGCTGATTGAGGCAGCGCTTTTTCTTTTTGTTCCAAAGCAGACTTTTGATTCTTTTTTTTTCTGTTACATACAGCCTGAATAATGCCCCATAAGAGAATAATGACACATATAGAAGAAACCAAGCTGATAAAAAGAATAGCCCATTCAAAAATTCCGGCAGGTTTAACCGATTCCCACAACCCGGTGATTTGCTTTGAAAAACTTGTGTAGCCTGAAGATTCAACCTTCGTTGATTCTATCACAGCAACCAGTTGTTCCCTTAACGTCTCGATTGAGTCTTTAACAATGTTTGACTGTTTTTCGATATCCATCAACGGTTTGCCGCGACGTTTCAATCGTTGTTTGTGCACTTCCAAAGAATCCAACCGGCGCGTTAATCGGTATTTATTTTGAGCCAACACGCTGATATTTGAGGAGGTAGTATCGGCGAAAGACGGCGAAACGAAAAGAGTCGTCAGTATTAAAAATGCGAGCGCCGTACTGGATTTTAGAAAAATGGAGCGCAAGAGATTATTTTCTTTGTTTAAGCGAAACAACAGCAGATCAGCCTTGTTTTTTAATTCAGATTGTTATTGAAGTAGGTCTTTCAGAAATTTAAGATATATTTTGTAGTACAACATCGCAATTGTTCCTTGTAATTCGCTAACAGGGGCTTGTCTATTGCCCCCGTCATTCTTAGATTGTATATTGTTTTTTAGTCTTTTACCAGAGGCTTAACAAAATATGCTCCGGTTTATTGTTTATCATAATGACCAGCCGATAAAAACCTATGAAGTAGATGATCCGGTGATTACTATCGGTCGCCTGCCTGAGAATACGATTTCGATCGCAAACATGGGTATATCCCGCAGGCATGTACGTATCGAAAGGGATGCCAACAGCAATTATGTGCTCTCGGATCTGAATTCGCTTAACGGTACCTTTATCAACGATAGAAAAGTGAAGCGTGCAACGCTTAATCCCGGTGATAGAATCGGGATTGGCAAGTATGTCATCACTTGTGAATCACTTACGCAGGATTCCGACAGCACCGACCGTATTATCCACCACACCAACGGATACAGCAGTCCGGAAGCGGAAGAACTCCCCTTTGAGTATCACAACAGCCGTACGGTTACGCAACCTGCGGTATCGACAACCGCTGCATCGGCGGTTCTGATTGAGACAGGTAAGCATGTGGTTTACAAGATTGATAAGCCGCTTCTTTCGATAGGCAATTCGGATGAGGACGACATATTCGTCTCGGGTTTTCTCATCGGAGATAACTATCTCTTTATTGAACAAAAAGATGACGGCTTTTGGATGCACTCCAAAAAGAAAATGACCAAATTCAAGGTAAACGGTAAAAAAACCAACAGACACAAATTGGAGCATAAAGACCGCATTGAAATTGGCAATTGTACCTTTCGATTTATGGAAAATGGATAACGGGAATGCGAATAGCCATAATATCTGACATCCATGGTAATATAGAAGCTCTGGATGCAGTATTTGAGGATATTGAAGCTCAACAAGTTGATGATATTATTTGTCTTGGAGATGTTGTAGGATATGGGCCTGCGCCTAACGAATGCATCGATTTGATTAACCGCAAATGCCCCGATGTTCTACTTGGGAATCACGATTCCGCTGCAATAGGGACACTTTCCACACAGCATTTCAATATACACGCGAAAATAGCTATTGACTGGACCACCGAGCATCTTACCGAACAGTCCCACACTTTTTTGGAAAAGCTGCCTCTGGTGAATAAAACTCCGGAATGCACCTTCGTTCATGCTACTCCTTATGAGCCCAAAATGTGGTATTATATCACTTCCCTTGAAGAGGCCGCGTTTAATTTTCAGTTTTTCGACACCCACTTTTGTTTAGTGGGCCACACCCATATTCCTATGATTATTGTTCTGAGTGAAAAAAAAGAGCTGTATGTACATCAAGGCGACAGTCTGGATTACAGCGAAATGGAAGGAGCCCGGTTCCTTTTTAATGTGGGAAGTGTCGGACAGCCGCGAGATAAAAACCCTGCTTCCTGTTACAGTATTCTGGACATGGACAACAAAAATTTCTTCTATCGTCGCGTTCCATACGACATTCAGAAAACACAGAACCGTATGAGAAAAGCAAAATTGCCCGACTTTTTGGCAACCCGACTTCAAGAAGGCCGTTAGTCGATCGAGTAATAAGAATAGCCTGTTAAGATTAGAAAAGGCCCTCTCTAAGAGGACCTTCCTTTTAAAAAACTATGAACAGCTCGATACTCCCCGCTTAGATCTGTAATGTTACAAGCGTTATCCGCACTTCTGATCCGGAACATCAGCGTGCCCGTCAACTAAATGAGGTAGAGCAGTTGGATAATCTCCGTTAAAACAAGCCGCACAAAAAGAATTTTCGGCGTCGGGGACTACCGACAGCATTCCTTCATTTGAAAGATAGCCTAAAGAGTCTACTTCCAGGTAAGAGCAGATGTCCTCTACCGAGCCACTTGTGGCAATTAGCTCCTGCTTTGTGGGCATATCAATACCGTAAAAACAGGGGCATACAATCGGCGGCGAGGATATTCTTAGATGAATCTCTTTTGGCTCCGCTGTCTTTATGAGGCGTATTATTTTTTTCATTGTTGTACCACGAACGATTGAATCGTCCACGATAACTACACTTTTACCTTTAAGTACACCTTTGACCGGGTTGAACTTGACCCGCACTTTGAAATCGCGCCCCGATTGAGCGGGATGAATAAACGTTCGACCTACATAGTGATTTCTAATAAGGCCAATGTCAAATTTTAAACCTGATTCTTCCGAGAAGCCTAAAGCGGCGGTAGTCGCGCTATCCGGTACACCCATAACCAGATCGGCACCCGGTGCGGGGTGCTCTTTTGCCAATTGTCGGCCCAGTTTGCGGCGAATTTTATCCACATTATGTCCGAAAACGAAGCTGTCCGGACGAGAAAAGTAAACAAACTCAAAGACGCAATGAGCCGGACGGGTTATAGACTCAAAAGTTGGGATCTTGTAGCTGGTAACGCCACGGCTGTCTATACGAACCATCTCGCCGGCTTCAATTTCCCGTACAATCTGAGCCCCGACCAAATCAAAGGCACAGCTTTCTGAGGAGAGAAAATAACTTTCATCAGCTTTCCCAAGCAGAAGCGGTCGTACCCCTCTTGGATCTCGTGCACCGAAAAGAGCATCCGTAGTCTGGAAAAGAATGGAATATGCTCCTTTTACCCGCGATAATGCATCTAAAATCATTGCCTCCAGCCCATCATGCTTGGAGCGCGCTATCAAATGCATTATCACTTCCGTGTCGGTAGTTGACATAAATATGGACCCATCCGCCTCCATCTCTTCCCTGAGCGCGGCAGCATTGGTCAGATTTCCGTTGTGAGAACCGGCGATTTGTCCGACTTTACAGTCTACCAGTATCGGCTGTGCATTTACAAGCGAGGAGGAACCTGTTGTCGAGTATCGATTGTGTCCCACAGCATGACGGCCGTTCAACCGGGAAAACGCCTCTTCACGTTTGAATACCTGATTGACTAAACCCATCCCTTTATAGACAACCAACTTCTTACCATTTGACGCAACTATGCCGGTACTTTCCTGCCCTCGGTGCTGAAGTGCATACAACCCAAGGTATGTCAGCCGCGCGGCTTCTTCATTGTTATATACTCCAAAAACCCCGCAGGATTCATGCATATGGTCATCATAAAAAACATCATTTCCCATAGCGCACTCTAACTTTCATTCTCTCTCTCTCTCTCGTTTTACTATTAGTGTTTATTTGTGACACACGCTTCAACAAACCCTTTGAATAGCGGATGAGGTGAAACAGGGCGTGATTTAAACTCCGGATGAAACTGACAACCCAAAAACCAGGGATGGTCTTTTAACTCAATAATTTCTACAAGCATTCCGTCGGGAGATTTTCCTGAAAGGACTACACCCGCTTTCTCAAACCTTTCTCGGTAATCATTGTTGAATTCGTATCTATGGCGATGCCGTTCACTGATTTCTTCCTTTGCATACAGATCTCTGGCCAGTGATCCTTTTTTCAATACGCAGGGGAATGCCCCCAAACGCATCGTCCCCCCCAGGTTCATGACTTTTTTCTGTTCTTCCATAAGGTGAATCACCGCATCCGGGGTTCGGGGATTGTTTTCAATGCTGTCAGCCTCCTCAAGTCCAAGAAGAGAACGTGCTATTTCGATAACAGCGGTCTGCATTCCAAGACATATACCAAAATAGGGAATCTTTTGATCTCGCGCAAAACGAATCGCCTTGATTTTCCCTTCCAAACCGCGAGACCCAAATCCTCCCGGTACAAGAATCCCATCCATATCCTTCAGGACGCTCTGAGCGCCTTTTTCCTCTATTTCCTCGGCGCTTATGCTGTGAATGATTACAGTCGCGGAATTATGCGCTCCGGCATGATTTAGCGATTCATGAATCGATTTATATGCATCCAGAAGTTCCGAATACTTCCCCACAACCGCTACATTAACGGTATGGCGGGCATTAACGACCTTTTCGATGTATTCTCGCCAGGGCCGCAAATTCCGGCGTCCCGATTTGCATCCCAGAGCATCGACAATCACATGATCCAGATTCTGCTGAGCTAGTTCAAGAGGAACCTCGTAGATTGTATTCTTTACATCAAACGCCTCGATTACCGCCTCTTCATCGACATTGCAAAAAAGGCTTATCTTGCGCCGCACTTCGCTGTCCAAATGTTTCTCAGTTCGACAGATCAGGATATCCGGAATGATACCAATCTCCCGCAACCTTCCCACTGAATGCTGAGTCGGCTTAGTTTTCACCTCACCGGCAGTACTCAGATACGGAATAAGCGTAACGTGTACAAACAATACGTTGCTTTTGCCTTCACTCTGTTTGAACTGACGTAATGCTTCCAGAAACGGCAGGCTTTCGATATCTCCTACAGTACCGCCGATTTCAGCAATCACCACATCCACATCAGGAGTAGCAACGGAACGTATCCCCTCACAAATTTCCGAAGTAACATGCGGCACAACCTGAATAGTCGCCCCCAGGTAATCTCCATGACGCTCCTTTTTAATAATGGAATCGTAGATTCTTCCGGTAGTGAAATTGCAATTACGGTTGGTATTTACTCCTGTAAATCGTTCGTAATG
>CAZPHU010000006.1:0-14755 GCA_964586285.1 uncultured Fibrobacterota bacterium
ATTGAGCCGCGCACCGAGGGTATAGATAAACACACCGGGGACAGTAGCAGATAAATTATCCACGTATACCGATCTATTCATCCCCCTCCGTTTCGCCGTCTACGGCAACGGTAATGTTTACCGGCGAACTCAATTTCGACCTTCTTCCCTGTGAATCCACGGCTTGTAAAGCATAGGAATAAGTATCACTCTCGTGTAAACCTTAACGCAACGCATTGGTGCACGGCACTGGAAAAAATTAGTTCTTTATGCCGATTTTACACATGTACTTTTTTGTTCCGATACCTTCCACCGTCACAACAGCCAGATATGTCCCCGGAGCGACTTTCCTTCCGTTTCTGTTTCGAAGATTCCATCGGTAAAACGGTACCGAAGGCGTTTGCCTGGAGGCTGTTACGTAGTCACGAAAGAAGGCGATTTCGTTTCCGACCGCATCGAAAATCCTTAACTTGGCGTTTCCGGAAAATGGAGCCTTAAGGTACAAATCGCAAGTGGCTCGGTCTTGTCCGACCGGATTCGGCGCGACAATTAGACCCCCCTCGGTGTAGATTACCATCGGCCTTTGGGGACCGTTGTTTTGAATAGCCGTCTGATCATCTCCCTTGACCCGGATGAAAAACCTGCCCCCTCTGTAATTGATCGTCTGCACTTTGAACGAATAGGTACTGCCTTTCTTACCATCAATTTTGTAGCTGTAAGGCAGGCCTATCCTTCCGATCCCGGCAAGACTATCCGATGTATCCGAGGAGCTTACCGTTACGTATGGTCTCCCCGGCATATATCCTTCTTTCATCTCCAAGGTATACTCCCCGTTTTTTGAGGGTTGAAAGAAAAAAGATATCTCCTGAACGGAGGACGATATGCAATAGCTGTTTTGTGCAAATGAGTATTCGGTAAAATCCGATGTCAACTCGTAAGCGCCCGGTTGGCGATAGGTCGCTCGCAGAAAACAGTCGGTCAAAACGGTAACCCTGCAAATTGCGGAGTTGCGGTCGGAGAGTGTAGCCTCCCCCGTGACCAAATCCCATTGTTCAAAACCATAGCCATAGTCCGGTATTGCTTCGATCCTGGTAATTTCACCGGATGGTACATAGCTGTCCGTGACTGTGATTGTTCCGTTTTCACTTTCGACGGTCACCTTGTACGGCTTGACTACCTGTACCTGGAAATCTTCGGCGAATTGCCGGGGGTATCCATTTACCGCGAAATAGAGGGTTTCGCCGGGATCGGTTACCCGAAAATTGATCCAGGGTTTGGAATTTAAGGTTATCCGTTCAACCGCCGCGCCGGTAATACAAGATGAATCGGCCCCGAAGTAATAAGCCGTTTGATGAAATCCTTTGTTGTATCTGGGAAAATGGATCGAGTGCATTCCGGTATCTTTAGCTGAGTATCTAAAGCGAATAGTGCAGCCGGATTCGGCCGAATAGTAGTCTTTTTTCAAAGAGTAGCCGGTAGGCTCGGAGGTGAGATCAAACCACCTGCTTTTTTGCAAAACAGCCGTTACTTTTCCATTGCCGGAGGCTGAAACATCTATGGTGTTTGACAGTGAGTCCGAAATTCGTACGTTGCCCTCGGTGATAACCCATTTTTCCAGTCGATACCCCGGATCGGGCCTGATCGTAACCTGCGGGCTGAAAGACTGATCGTGGGGAACAATGACCTTGTCGACCGGATCGAGGCGCCCCTCGCCCTGCACCGCAAATTCAACCTGATACCCCTTCTTTGCCGCAACCGTCACATCGGCGGGCAGGGAGCTGGAATAGTGAATTTGGAAATACAACGTATCACCCGGATTTTCGGCCCAAAAAGAGTGATGGAACCAGTCTTGTCGTCTATCGGATGAGGAGGACTGAAGATTGTAAAACGTGGAATCTTTACCATAAAAGCAGGTAGTTGACTTCGGATAATTATTGCTGTTGTAATTAAAACAGAAAATAAATTGTCCTGTGTCGGGCGCGACGAAACGAAATCGTTCTCCTCTAATGGGTGGTATCTCATAAGTTTTGTTGGAGGACATCGTTACGACGGTATCTTTTGTGGTTACCGTGTGAATCGAATACTTCGAAAAAGTAGCGTAGAAAGTTGAATCGGAGATTATCCTTGGGTTGATGGCGTTTCGTTCGGAGACAAAGACAGTGTCCGAACCGCTTATGGTGTACCACCCTTTGAATTGATACCCATCTCGCGGCACAGCGGTAAAATTACTGCTTGAACTGTCCGTGACAAAGAACTCTTCGGATGGGAAACACCAACCGCCGTCGGTTTCAATTATCCGTACCTTGTGACATCTTGAAAAGTAGATATTCTTGAGACTGCACCCTTTGTTATTAAAGCTGTTGAGTTCGAAAAAGGTTTTTGATCCGCCCTTGCAGGTAACCAAACAGCCGGGCCCGTTTGATGTCAGTTGATAAACATCCGACTTGCGGGAAAAGGCGGAATCCTGATCAAAACAGGTAATTTGATAAACTGCTTGTACTTTTTTGTCGGTGCTGATCCTGTATGTACCGTCGGCCGGCGCATTAAACGAAAACCTGGATGTGTAATATGGACTGTTGCCGTATGTAAAGGGAGGCGAACATTTAAAAGTATTATTTCCCATGACAAAGGTCTCATATTGGTAATCCCGTACCGTAAATACCGGCTCTATCAAAACATTAGATTCAGGCACGACGTAAAAGTAATCATCCTTACGGAAAATGGAGGCTTGTCCTTCAAGCAGCCTGATTTCTTCCATCACGTCCCCTTCATCAGTACGGGCTTCTAATGAAAGGGTATCGTTACGGATCACAATGCTTGTATCGGCGATCGAGACTCTTCCGTTTTCGCGCTCCGCAAACAAGCATTGCCATGTTTTCTGAATGTAGAGATTAAAACTATCGATGCTTGATTTCGATGTGGAAAAACGAAACATTGTGAAGAAATGATCATCACCACCCTTTGCCGTAAAGGTGTAGTCTATCGTGTCACAATAAAACATGTTATCCATTGTATGCATAAGTGTGGAATCCGTTCCGTGATATCGAAGCATTGCATCGATTCTGCTTTCCAATGTCAAAGTGTATGCTCCCGGTTCGGGTGCCCTGTACTTTAACTCTATAGCCTCATCTCCCATCGTGAGTATGGTCCAGGGAAGGACTAATTTCTGTTCCGAAAGTATATACCCTTCCTTCTCCTCGTATAAAGCTTCGATCACCATGTCCGAATGGGCGTTGAGCACTGTCTTATGGCTTGTATCGCAAAGCAGGTCTCCCGTGCCTGACAGGACATTCCACCGTACAAATTTTTTGCGTGGGTTCTGGTTTTGTACTTTTAATGTACACGGCACATCAGGCCCGCTGAATTTGACATGATTGCTGCCGTTATTATCCGATCTGTCTTTAAAGATGAGGCATGCATATAACGGTTTTACGTTTACCCTTATAATAGTGTCGATGTAATCTCCGAAATATCGGTCCAAGAGATTAAAATAAAGTATCTGTCCCGCAGAGTCGGCATAGAAGCGAACAGCATCCGAGTTGGGCCCTAAAGTCTCCGAAAAAAACAGATCGCTGTATGTTGAGTCGTTGTAAAAGAAATTTACCTTAGTGAGGTTTGTTCTTTTCTCTGCAGTGAGGTTAAATGAGTAATGCCCCTTTTGTGGGGCTATGTACTTAAGGTTACTGTTTCCTGAAAAACGGATGGGAAGTTCTGATGAGACGGGTATCGTCGGTATAGTGTCTTGAAAGCGTGCGGAAATTCGGGTGTCGGAGTTGAATATGAAGCGTCCTTTTTTTTGTCGGGGATTTAATATTTGAGTCAGGCTGTCATCAACAAACCACGAATCAAATGTGCAGCCGTTTTCCGGAGCTGCGTTTATATAAATCACATCGTTAATACCGAAAAAATGATCGGTTCGTTCCAACCGGCCTCCAGGTAGCGCTGCCGGCTCGAGATTGAAGAATTTATCCACATCCATAACGATAGACTCATGAGGGCTCCAGTTGTAGCTGAAACCGACAAGTTCCAGATGGGTGGTTTTCCCTTTGTCAGAGTAAAAGACCACCTGGTTTATCGCATCATAAAGTGATGTATCACTTAACGTATATGTTGAATCTTCTCCATAATACTTAAGACCGATTAATTTTGAAATAGAGAAACGGTCTAAGGTCGGCAAGTTGTGTCGAAAAGAATACCAGCCGCTTTCGGGCGCGGTAAATTTCAGTCTGATCGGTGATCCATAGGAAAGACCGCAGTATTGCTCCATGGAAATAGTCTGTCGATTAAGCTGGAGTGCAAAAGGTACGTTCTTGGTGAAAACGGGGCGGCATTTCAAATCAGATAGTACGGTAATCCTCGTATTGATACCCATATCCCCTTCTATTTGAGGAATACCGGAGAGAAATTCAAAGTGGGAAAAGGAGTAGTTTGCATCGGCAACGGCTTCTAATCCTGTGATTTCGCCTTTATACATGAATTCATCAGTGACCTTTGCCGTACCTCCTTGCAGATCGGAAGTGTCTATCACTATCCGGCATGCCCGATCTATAAACGCTATAGCTTGTCGGCGGTTATAGTAATTTTGTAGAGGAAGGAGTCTGAAGTGATGTTTTTGCCCCGCTATTGAAGAATAAAAGTGTATCCTCTTTGAATTTGTGTCCAAAACATCAGCGAAAGTCGAATCTTGACCGTAGTATTTCAAGTCTTGAGAATACTTGACCTCTAAAAGGTAATTACCGCTGTCCGAAGTTTCATAAACGAGATCAAAATATTTGGATGTTTGCTCAGGTGCGGCTGAAACAACATTGCTGCCGGTTTGTAATTGTGTAATATTCCGTGATTCGAAAACTGCTTTGAGAACAAGATCGGTGCTGCCGTAAAAGGTGAGTTGAGGATTATACCTGTCGCTGAGTATGCCGTCACCCGATACAACTTCCCAGCACTTAAAAGAGGTGTTGGGGTCCTGGGCAACAGCTTTTATCGTATGGGGCAATATAGCCGAGGTGAAAAGCGGATGCGACGGAAAGATCGTGCCTCCACCTGAAACAATAGTGCTGCACCGGTGGAGCTTTTCCAGGGATACTTCAACAGTGCAAGGATCGTAGGAAGAGGCTTTTTTTACGGTCATGTAGAAGGTTTTACCCCGGTACGGTACATGCAGCGGCAGTCCCACGATTCTGTTGCGCGAGCTTAAAATGTCAACGATATTTTCAAATGTTGAGTCGGTGTCGTGCATATCATAACCTGCGCCGTTTATGGGTGTTTTCCAATCGAAACGCACCGCGTAATTGCCGCTGTCGCAATCGGCGATTTTCAGCCGGATACTGTTTTGCAACGGTGGAACAACAATTTCTGTTTTCTCCGAAGCCTGTATCTCCTCTATGGTGGTGGAATCTTTCTGAAATACAGGACGAATACGCGAATCCGATTCAATTCGGATGGTTGCCTCCGACTCGTCGATTTTTTCAATGATACTCTCTCCGTCGAGTATTTCCCAGTCTTTGAAGCGATATCCTTGAAGAGGCAAAGCTTCAACTGTAAAACGGTCGCCCGACAGACCGTAAATAGAGGAAAATTCGGCCGAGCCGCCGCGGGAGGTGTCAATAATCATTTTGTTGATGGGATTTACCTTTATGGAAAAGGTTTCTCTTTCGGCCCACCGATAATCATAGAAGATGGAAAAGTAATGCGTATCACCTTCGGAGCCCGGGTCGAGGAGAATAGTTTTATGGGAAGCTCTAAGTGCCGTCAGACTGTCCTGATCGATCGGATCGCTGTATGTGCTATCTTTTCCATACAGTTGGTGACTGAGATAATAATGAACCCACCTTTGGCCCGATACACAAACGCTCAATCGCTCATCACTACGCCGTGTGTATTTGAAACGAATCTCGTTTGACCGACGACCGGCGTAGGCGTGTGATAAAAAACTGAAAGTCGTCTCATCATGGCCGACCTCATAAACTCGCGTTCCCTCCTTGAAAACCGCCTCTACAACGGCATCTTCAGATGCACTGCACTCCGTATTTTTTTTGAAAGGATCCTCAATCACTACATCTCCACTAATCACTCTCCACTCCAAAAAACCGTGTCCGTTGTCGGGCTGAGCCTGAATTTGATAGGGTAATCCTGATAACACGGGCAGCGTATCACCCGTTATTACAGACCCGTTTCCATTTGAATGGAAAACTACACGGTTGTTTTCAGGAGTGTATATATGAATCGAATCAAGACGTATAATGTCTGTTCCGTTGCGATCGTTGTATTGCATGAAGCGGACTTTGAAATCAGTGGTATATGAGATCTGATGCAAATCAACTATGGAATCGATGTTTACGACAATTTTTTCATAGTTATTGCAGTCTTTTGCGCTAAGGTCCACGGCTCTGTGCCAGTTGATTCCGTCCGGGCTGATCGCAACGGCATTGCCGTCATAATGCCCGGTGAACGATTCTGGTACTGTTTGAGTATCCGTATCACCCTTTAAAAGAAAGGAAAGATAAACACCACTTTGCCCCGCCATGTCCACCGACAATGTCAATTCGTTGAGATTAGGACTGTTTCGGACATACAGGGAGTCGTAGTAAACGGGCATTTGTTTCCGTAATATTATCGGGCCGTTTGATACTCTGACGAAGTCTCCGCTCGAGTCGGAGGACCATGTCTTCCAGCAGGGAGACAGCTGTTTCTCCTCGAATGCTTCCAGGAAAGGGAAATCAGCGATTTGGCACGGCGCGTTGGTGATACATATCGCAAACACGAAGAAGAGAAAGAAAACCAGTCTTTGGCTGCTGAACAATGATCCGAAAATTCTCATAACTGAATCTTTCAAATGGTTGAAGGACTGTATCTGATTTAAACTGAATATAGATGTTCTACAACAATCGATAAAATAATTGCGATCCCTTATCAAACAATCCCAAATATGTATAATGTTGCAGCAATCGAGTGTGACGGATATCACATTTGTGTGTTTTTTTCCGGATTTGTGATCCGGGAGGAAGTGAAAAGATGCCTTTTCGGTGTTTTCTCCCCCCTTTACACAACATCCCGCCAACAGTTACCTCCTGTGGACATGCTCACCCGTGTTATTGAGCCGCGCACCGAGGGTATAGATAAACACACCGGGGACAGTAGCAGATAAAGCCGCAGGCAGGTCGAAATCCTTCAACAAACCTCTCACAAATCATGCATCCCTTCGCAAACCGCAAAAGAGATATTCTTGATTGCTCAGCAGCTATTCACATCTTTGGTAAGATATTTCCACGTTATATCAACGGCTTATGCAATTTAAGCGGTATACCAATAAAATTTATTAGTAAGAAAAACGTGGCATCTGATTCATTGTTTGAGTATATTATTCAAAAGAGCTGAATTTACCCGTTTGAGGCACTTTAATGGCAACCGAATCTATATATCAGTACGTGAACTTTCGCCACTTCCTCAGAGATTTTTTGGCTGAACATAAGCGGAGGAAGACAAACGGCTTTACTCAGAAAATGATTCTGCACAGAATGGGTATTTCATCCACGGGATTTCTATCCAATGTTATCGCGGGGAGGAAAAATCTTACCCCGATCCAAATCGTTCGACTGTCTCAGGTCCTGCAGTTTAAGAAAAATGAGGCGGCATATTTTGAATCAATGGTACACTTTACCCAGGCCAAGGATGTTAAACAGAAGGATGAATTTTTCAACCGGCTGGTAAATCTTCAGAAACTACAGATGAAGGTGCTTGATAAGAAAAAGATGTCGCTTTTTTCCAAGCCCTACTATGTATTCATCCGTGAGCTTCTGGATTGTATGAACGTGCATGAAAATGATGATACGCAGAGAGTTGCCAAGATGCTTCAGCCGCCCGTTTCCGCCGCACAGGCTCGCGAGGCGCTTGAGTACCTGATGGAGCTTGGGCTCGTAGAAAAAGATCATGACGGAATCTATCGTCAGGTCGACAACGCGATAAGCAGTGGGGATGAGGTTCGCTCGCTTCATCTGGCCAAGTTTCAACTCGAGACGATGGATCTTGCCAAAAGGGCGCTGGAGAAAATCCCCGCCTCACAACGGGATATTTCCGTGTTGACCATGTCCGTTTCACGGGAGACATTCATACAGATAAAGTCCGAAATACAGCACTTTCGAAAAAGGATCGCAAAGATAGCAGTCGAAGGAAAAGAACCTGATCAGGTATATCAGATGAATCTTGCTTTTTTTCCAGTCACTAAGAGAAATGAAGATCACCATGAATAAGAGAATCAATTGTCTAATAGATATAAGCCAAAGGATAAGCTTCGCCTCTTTTCCCACCTTCCTTTGTTTGACGATTCTTTTCTTTGTGATGGTGTGTGCAAATTGCACCGGCTCCAGCCCAACCGCCGGTGTGACGGAGGGGGGAAATACCGATGTAGCCACCGCATCGGTGAGCGGCGCGATTGTAAATGAAAAGGGGATAAAAATTGTAGATGCAAAGATTTCTCTTCGCCCGGTCGATTATCTGCCCGATACCTCAGGCAACAATCCCGATCTTAACTCTGGGGGTTTTCGATATAAGGTGTTTGATGTTCAGACAGACCATGATGGTGCCTTCCATATTGATTCGGTGCTTCCCGGGACTTACAGACTGGTAGTTATGGACAGGGAAAGTCTGGGAATAATGAAAACAATTACCGTTTCGGGCGACCGATACGAACTCGCCTCGCCGGTGAAGGTAAAGAAATTGGGAAAAATCGCCGGCAATGTTGTTTTCCCCGACACGACATCACAGGTTGTTTACATAAGGATGTATGGGGTTGAGAGGGTAAACCGGGTAGTTATTTCCAAAAATCAAAAGAAATTTTCCGTAGACAAGATTCCCGGGGGTAAATGCCGTGTAGACATATTTCCCGGCAAAAAAGAGAGGTTCGGAAGCAAACAGATAGAGGATATCGAGATTGCACCGGGTGGGGAAACACAGCTGGACACTATTACATTCGATACTTTCGAAAACGAGGATTATTCCAGATGGTCTTACTCCCAAAAGATTGTTTGTAACACAAGCCGATTGGATTTAGGTGAACTTCCCATCCTGAATTTCCCTCTTCTTATTGAGCTGGATGAGCATAATTTCGATTTTGACCGGGCTCAGAGAAACGGGGACGATCTTCGTTTCTCATCATCGACGGGTAAGCACCTGTTTTACGAGATCGAAAGTTTCGATGCGCAAAGCCGTAGTGCCGCGGTATGGGTTCTTATCGATTCGATCAAATCCAGAGGCCCCACGGCCTTTAATATGCACTGGGGAAACCCCGATGCGGTAAATCACTCGCTTGGAAGCCGCGTGTTCCCGCAAACCCAGGGGTTTGGCGCGGTGTTTCACCTTAGCGAAAAAGGAGACGTTTTCACCAATGCCGTAAACGGCACGAGTAGTGGTAGAGGTAAGCTGTTTGACGGAAGCGAGGCGGTGAAAGGAGTCGCCGGCGGAGCCGACAGTCTGGACGGTCGCAACGATCGTATCGATATCGACTCTATCGCGGGCACTGGGCAAAGCCAACTTACACTCAGCGCATGGGTGAAGGTAAACCGCTGGGAAAGTAAAACATACATCGTTTCCAAATGCCTCAGTGATCCGGGTCCCGTCAAAAACAGCTTTGCTATTGTGCTCGAAAATTCCCAAACCATTTCATTTCGTGTTTCTATTGACGGAAAAGTGTACAAAGTTATATCGCCTTTTGAACATGCCGGTCGGTGGGCACATGTCGCCGGTGTATATGACGGGTCCTCAGTGTATCTGTATGTAAACGGGAAGCAGGTAGACTCCTTACCGGCAAGTGGTTTGATAGACGACAGTTTCATGCCGGTAGTAATCGGGTACTGTCTCGAGGGGCCACAAAACCACTTGAACGGCGTGGTGGATGAATTTCGAATCGAGCAAATCGCCAGAAATTCCGATTGGCTGCGCTTGACCTATGAAAATCAGCTTAACGATGCAAACTTTTTATCTTTCGATTAAACACGGGGTTATTTACATGAATAGAGCAACTGTTTTCTTTGTCCTTTTAATCCTTGCGGTCTTTCTTTTATGCACCGAAAACCCATCCGAGCCCCAAAATCGGTTCTCACCGGGTATAGTCGATTATGAGTCGGTTGACGGTGTAGAGCTTAACCGCACAACCGGCTCCGGAGTAATCCAAATACTGGGTATCCCCTGGGAAATTAACGAGGCCGGTGGATATCATTACTACTATTACCCCAAAAGGGGACTTAAATTCATACTCAAGGATCAAAAAGTTATTGGAGCCAACATTTACAGCCGGGGATGGCAGTATCAACTTGGGGGTGATACTCTCACCTACGAAGGATATCCTTATAAAACCCGGGAGGGAATAGTGGTCGGGGATACCAATTCGACGATGGATTCGGTTGTCGCACGATACGGTCTGCCGTCAAAAAAGGGCAGCCGTGATGAATCCGGTCAGTCACAAAACCCGACATGGTACTTTCAGTACGAATCACCTACTGAGGGCGCGATGCGTTTCTATTTCCGCGCGACAAGCGTCAACAACTACACCCAAAAACCGATTACCCTGATCGAAATTTGGTAGTCTTATGAAAGGAAAAATGATGAGAATCGCATCTGCCTTGAGATTTCTGATATACGGCATCGCCTTGGGCGCACATATGTTTACTTCTGTTTCCGATGTCTATGCTCAAAGCGATGAAGTTTGTCACCTGGTGGTTGACGGTGATCCGATGGATTTAAACGGCATGGTCATAGACGTACCTTTGAGTGCGGTAGCTCTGGATCCCAATATACAAATCTTCCCGCCGGATGTCACCGTACAGGGTTCATCAAGGGTTGTCTCAACGATTGTATTTATCATTGACGACTCGGGAAGCATGCGTTTAAACGATAAAGCTGCCGACAGGTATACTGTGACCAAAGAAATCCTGGATGAAATCTATAAAATTTCACCTCAAACGCGTGTGGGCGTTGTCGCTTTTCGCAACTGGCTTGCCTGGGACTGGCGTGAGAACGATATCTTTAAAAAGATTTCCTCTCCTTTCGAATGGAACGACTCATACTTCCCCTGTGTTCCTCTGGATACGGTTTACGCCGACGGCCAAAGAGGGATCGAGAAGATTAAGGGCCTCTTTGAACTTGATCAGTGGAAGCTTTTGCAGGCATTTCAGGAGAATGACAGCACCGAACGCACACGACCGCTTGATGATTCGGGTGTAAGACTTCCTAAACTCAAACAGGGCACCGATATCACTCTTGCATTTTCGGCCGCTAAGGACGCCTTGGCCGACAGCCCCACCCCCAGGGAACGTCAATTCTGTGTTTTCCTCTCAGACGGTTTACACGGTGATGTGGACGAGGAGATGGAATCTCGACAACGCGAATACATACAGGGAGAAGATGTTCCAACAACGTTTAGCATATTCATGGGCGACAGCATCAAGGAAACCCCCGAACAGCTTACAAACATGATTTCCAATATTCAAAACAACGGATACTCGCGCGCAAACAGAAACAGCCAACTCTGGTCGGTTGAAACCACCTACGATACACTTCTGGCCCTTATGCAGCGAGAAATACTCAGTGAGATGTTTAAGCCCGACTTCAGGATCGCCGACGCCAAAATCGGAGGTCGAACCATGACAGGCAGCTCCGATACAAGCGTGTTTTTTGACAGCCCATATCCGCTCAACGCGGATACAACTCACATACACCTGTCTTATACTTTTTCTTATGTTGACTCAGCCAAACCAAAAAACAGTTTCGATACACTGATGGAGACTTCATTCGCATTTGTCAGAAAGGCATCCGCAGGCTACGATCTTTTCCCCCCGGAGCTTGGATCCAACTGCTTTGAACGCCTTATGGTTTTGAAACACGAAGACCGCACTATCGACTCCCCGATAAGAAGCAATCAAAACAGCCTTGTTACCGATTTGACCCTTGAAGGTATAAACACGAGTTCTTTCGCGACGGTTTACAATTACGATAAAAGCGATTCTTTTGAGGTTAACTTAAGACAAGCAGGCGATTATTTCACCGGCACATTTATTCAGCAGGCAAGTGAAAATATAGTACAGGGAGATTCCGTCATTCAATTCACTGGTATAGACAGTCTGGTCATCTCCTGGCGCAATCCCGACATTCCTCTGGATACGATGTATAGAGCCTGGCAGGTAATACCTTTTGAGCCCGTCGAAATAACTTCTGTAGTTTACAAGGACAATAACGGCGACGGTCTTATCGATGAGATCCATGCTCGAACAAACGAACAGGTCAATTCGCAGGAAAAAGACAATCTTTATGCGAATCGTTTTGTTTTACCCGGCCATCGGGTTTTCTCCTATAAAGATGCCCGGCTTATGGATGACCGTAAGGGATTTGTAATTTACGTTTCTCAACCATCTTCACAAAAAGATAATTCCACAGGTGCAGGCCGGCTGGATTCGCTGAGAATTACCGAGTATGTAACGGGGCCGTTTGAAAACTATATCGAAGAGGGATCTTATCCGATAACCGACGGAGTCGCACCGGTACTCCTTTCGGTTGTTTATATACCTTCCAGGGATCCCGAGGCAGACCCGAAGTTACAGGTGCGATTCTCGGAAGCCGTAAAACCCATTACAGCAGAAAGACCATTTAAGTTTAAGACTTCCGAAGGACAGCCTTATACTCTGGAACTCGAGCCGATTAATCAAAACGATTCATATGTGGAATTCAGGGTTGTGTCCAACAGCTTAAACTTGACTCCCTCGTCGACGGATTCTGTGTGGATTTCGGAGCAGGCATCGATCAGCGATTTGGAGGGAAACGCCCAGACAGAGCCCAATCAAAAAGTGCCCCTTACCATAAGCTTTCCGGAATACGAGATACAAGCCGCGGTTATACCCAATGTTGTCAAAGTAGGGAGCAAAAACAGGCTTCCACAATTCGGATCGGGCACGGGGAGTGTGATTGTGATAGCTCCCGACCAGTTCGTGCGGGACGCAGTACGTATAAGCAAGATGGATGTCAAGATATTCGACAGCGTAGGGAATCTTCTGGCAGATGAGCTGCCGGTCAGGAAAAATAAAGGCTTAATTTACATGCACTGGAACGGGTATAATTTAAACCAGCGAAGGGTAGCGGCAGGTACTTATCTGGCTGTGATGAGAGTGGAAACGGAGATTGACGGGAAGAAGCGAAATCATACCAAAACCGTGAAGATTGGTTTTAAACTTTAATTAACCCATAGTATCCTTTTAGTGATTATGCATATTAATGAAAATATTAAAACAACAGCGGCAAAGGAGGACAAAGGTGATTAACAGGATTAAAAAGAACCTGCACATTATAGTGGTGCTGCAGGTGCTGGTATGCGTATTCGGGGCCGAGGCTCGGGGGTACGCTTTTTCGGGTACTGTTACAAACAGTCTGGGTAATCCTATCGAAGGCGCGCTGGTTACCCTGGTGGGGAAAGACAATTTCGCTACAACCGACGAAAATGGACAGTATAATCTAGCCGGCTCGTTGGCCACACCGGTGACCAGGGGGAAACTCACTCCTAAACGCAATTCGTTTAGTCTGAGCAACAATTCTTTGCGGTTTAACCTACTAAATGCATCGGATGTCGAGCTGAAAATTTTCGAAGTAAACGGCTCGTGCGTTTTGAATGTTCCGGCAACGAGATACGAATCGGGCGAACACACCATCGCTTGGCCTTCTTCTCTGAAGGCATCTCAGATGTATGTGGTTAACGCATCCATCGGAGGCGGAATGGTTTCATTTAGGTATGTGCCGGTGGGAGGAGTTCGAACCTTTGCGATCGACAACGGCATATTGGCCGGTAAAGCATCACAGGTCGGAGAAGCCGCGACCGTTTTAGGCCAACTGCGCGCATCGACACCAGGTTACAAGAGCGAAATCCACGATGTAACCAGCCTGAACGCTACATACGATTTTGTTCTGGACACACTTGTACAAACCCAAACCGGTACTCCCGGACAGGAAAACGGCTCCGCCGACCGCCTGAGTGCCTGGGGAAAGGAGCAATACTTTTGGGGCAATATGGGCCGAGGAGAGGAGCCCATGGTAAAGATTGTAACCGCCGCCGGTGAGGATGTCGTCGATATGGCGATCATTTTCAATCCGCATTTTGTCGACAATACTTACGGTGAGAACGTAATCGGTTGGAAACGTCACAAGTTCATGGATCTTGTGAGAAGTGATCATGTAGAGCTTGCAATCCGAAGCGCCGCGGGGGATACGGTCTTTCATGGGAGACTCGATCTTATCAGTGCCGATTCCGACGCTCCTTCCGGCTACGCCACGCTTGGACCCAATGGCGGAGACGGATCCATTTATATCGGATCATCGGAAGATTTTCTAAGCTTCAGCACATCGACAGACGAAAACCTGAACTATCACGGGTATGATCTTCTGGAGGATTCTCCCAAATCAGACAGTGTTTATACTCAGAATCCGGATTATCCAAACTTCGAGTTTTATGTAATCTATACTATTTCATTGAAAGCGGAGGCTTTCGGTGAATCCGGCTACGGTGATGTTTCCATGACTTCGGTGCATGCCTCTCCTAGTAAGGGAGAGGAGACGGTAACCGTTTCTGAAGGAAATCCCCCACAGGACGAACAGGATCCGTTTAAGTATACGAATCCGAATTCTCCTTACCATAACTTCCCTCCCGGAGACGGTGGGGATAATCCTGGAACACCTCCGGATGATGGGGATGGTGACACAACAAACCCGCCGGGAGATGGGGACGGAGACTCAACAAACCCGCCGG
>CAZPHU010000006.1:14855-69493 GCA_964586285.1 uncultured Fibrobacterota bacterium
CAACAAACCCGCCGGGAGATGGGGACGGAGACTCAACAAACCCGCCGGAGGATGGGGACGAAGACTCAACAAACCCGCCGGGAGATGGAGACGGAGATGCTACCGCTCCTCCAAGCGACGGAACCGACATAGCACCGGACGACCCGTATCCGGGTAATGATGATGATGATACCTCTAATCCCCCGGGTGACGGAGATACGACAAACCCGCCGGATGACGATACGGATGATGAGCTTCCACCCGATGACGTAATGGAAGAAGCCGATGGTACTATAGGATAAGTGTAAACCGGTGAGGTCATGAAAGAAATATGTGTTAAGCAGAAAAGGACGGACCACCAGGTCCGTCCTTTTTAATCTTCCAGCCTGTTAGGTTGGAATCATTCCCCGCCTGAAACTGCCAGCTCATTTTTTATTTCGGTGACTCCTCGGGTGTGTTTGACTATCTCATGAATAGAGGAGTAAGTGTCCCAGTTGTTGACCTCGCCCCACAGGGTAACTGTGCCGTTTTCGACTTTCAAGCTGATCAAAGCCGAATCCACCTTTCCGGTGCGATCTATCGCTTCACGGATTTGCTGTGCGATCGTTTCGTCCAGAAGCGAGTGAGACGGAACAACCGAAATTTTGTTATGCACCCTCTCAACACCCGCGACATTAAACGCCAGTTCTTCCGCGCGAAGCTTCTTCCAGAATGCCTCTACATCACCGGTCAATGTAACCTCACGGCCTTCAACCATCACCTCGATTTTCCCGCCGTCCAGGTGAGGATAAAGATCGATAGTTCGTTTGATTATTTCCGAAAGCTCTTTATCATCGGGTTCAAAAGATATGTTTTTACCTATTACTTCTATCACATTATCAACCGCCAGTATCCCCGGAATGCTCATGGCATCCTCCCCCGCCGCCTGACGAGCCATGTAGGATGGAGCGGTTCCACTTAAATGTGCCGTTTGATCTTTTACATCCACCTGTATATCGCAGCCTTCCAAACGGCTGTCCCAGTCAAGATGATCCTCAACCGCGTGCTCCAGTTCCAAAGCAGTCTGTGCCATAGCAACCCCTTTCTCCAACCAAAAAGAAAACAATTAATTGTTAAACTGCAAATTCAGTGCCGCGAACCTTGGTTTAAACGGGGAAAATCAACAACCGCTTTTAATCCTCCACATGACTGATTCGCTAATTAGTCATGTGGGGAAATAAGATGTTGGCATCGGTGAGTTTCGCGGCACTTATAGAGGGCAAGTTTGAATATTGTGCCTGATGGTCACAAAAGCAAGAATCCGTACTCATGCTGCTTATTCCATAATTGACATTTTTGGCCCTGAAGAGTATGATTTATAGGCAAACAGGTTATTAAACAGGTTTGCGGCCAATATAATTTGCATACATTCAATCAGTTAGACATCCACACCATAAGGTATTTTTTGTTTGTTCCCTACTATATATAGTAAGGTTAATTTTCCACTCTCTTAATCAATAGAAAAGGAGTTTACTGATTATGGCTTATTATTTAACCACCGGACAGGTGGCCCGTCAGTTGAGGATTTCGGTTTCCACACTCAAAAGATGGCTTTTAGATCTGAGTCAGGAAATACCCGAAAAACGCAATTACAACGGCTGGCGTCTTTTCACGGATCTGGATGTTGAGAAGCTTAAGGAGTATAAAAGGATCATACGCCGGAAGGGTAAACGGTTCAATGATTCGACCCTTATCCCTACAATCCGGTCCAGGAAGAACTTTCGAGTAATTGCAGAAGGAAACGATATGTGAAAACTCAAGGCTGTTTATTCTTGTTCCTTATGCTGCTTGGCGCATCCGCGGGTGGCGAAACGGTAAAGCGTGTGCGCAATGAAGGCGGTATACATTGCAGAGCATCGAATGTGATGGGCAGTGGGAATATAGCCGCTCAAACCGGAATCTCAAGCTCAATCAACAAAATTGCACTTCATGCAAATCCCTATATAGGAGTTCGTGTCGGTATAGCAGGGATCATCCAGCTGGGAGCTCAGACGTCTTTGGAGGATTTCAGCGGTATCGGTCCTTCACAGGCACATCTGCAGGTTACTACACCGGGCAATGATAAATTGCGTCTTTTTGGTCTGGCGATAAGTGCGGATCTTTACTTCTCGACCTCGCCGGATACATTCAGTCTGGTAACCGAAAACAACAAGCCCGAGTACTCACCATATCTTACAGGCTCTGTTCTGGCGGATATCGATTGGCTTTCCCTCTGGAAAAGTTTCCCACTGAAGACCTATTTGAATCTGAGTATGGTGGACGATCCGCAGACGCTGCATCGATACCATCAGGTTAAACTGCTTTTTGGAAATGAATGGAAGATGCAACGCAACAGTTTTTTCATTGAATCGGGAGCAGCTCTATACAAAGAAAAGAAAACAAGGTTCAATTTGTCGGGGGATTCCCATTTTGAACAAGGGTATGCGTGGATTCAGGGAGGTGGACGCGTTCGTTTTGGTGACAAGATCAGCATTGTCGGGGGGTTGGGCATCACAGTCGGTCAAAAAATGAAAGACAAGAGTGATTTCAGACCCGGCTTGGTGATGTTCGATTTACAGTTTGAGATGCCGATAGTTTTCAAGGAAACCGCGACGGAGGCGATAAGAACTCTCGTATTTATAGACAGGCGCAAGCATGATTCAAACGATCCATACGGCGCACTGCGCATAAGCGAACAAAAGCTTTTCAACAGGTACAGTGAAGTAGTAGAGGGACTCGATTTAGAGGCGGAAAGCTTCGACTATCAGTCGGAAAACCTGGAATTGAGAAAGAAAAGGGAAGAGATACAGGAGAAGATGAGAAATATAGAACAGATACTCAAGGAGACGGAAGAATGAAAAGGACCTCCATTATTCCTTTTTTTCTGTTCGCTTTTGTGTTCACCGGCATTTGTTTTCCAAATACCTATATGAAGCGCGACAGAGGCCGGGGTTTGTATCATAATGAGGGTGCTAATACCGTCGGAGCCGGTAATGTATGGGTTAGCGCGCGCGCATTGGGTTTTATCTGGGATGATAAATTTGACAGCCTGTCGGGGGTGAGTAAACCTGCGGTACACGGGTTTATTGAATCCCGAGTGGATGCCGGCGTTCTTGATTTCATTTCGATTCCATTGCAAAGCAGGATCATCTCCTACCCTTGGGACGGCAAGCTTCAATTCGGCAATGTCCAAACCGGAATCAAAGTCACCTATCCAAACAACAAAGATCTTCGGTTGTTTGGACTGGGGGCACAGGTTTTATATAAGCACAGTTTTTTGAAAAATTTTAACTCGATTGCCGGCTACAGAAAAGACGGTACGGGTTTTTCGCCCGAGGGAGTGATAATAGAGGGTGGTTCGGTGGAAGGAAAAATTTTGCTGGACATTGACCTGATAAGTTATAACAGCAATCTGCCAATCCATGTGATGCTTAACGCCGGCATGAGTATTCCTCTTGACGAAAGTAACAGAGATCTGTCTCTTTATCTTTTTTCTGCAGGAGCATCATATTCCTCATTTAAATTTGAGGGTTTTGTTGAATATTCAATCGAGGCGCTTGTGAACAGCGTCTTCTCCCCCAAAGTCGTTTCCAAAAGATGGTGGTCCAGTGAAAAAAGATGGGAAGTTGCTTTAATCGAAAACCCCATGTACTTAACATTAGGCGGACGTTACTATGCCTCTAATGGAATAACCTCAACCGTATGCGCTCCACTTCTGTTGAGTTCAAATTTCGGCACTGCAATGACTCAAAAAGACAAAAGCGATCTCCATCACAATCCCCAACTGTCGCCAAACAGAGTCCGGGATACTTTTGATCCCTGGTATGCTAAGTGGAAGATAATAGTCCAGATCGCCTTTCCAATAAGATATAAGCACACTGCGGCACAGATGCGCAGGAATTTTTTACTCCTTAAAAACAGAAAAGAGCGTGACGGAATCGACATCGATGAAAAATTGCGTGAAACCGGAGGTGACATCGATTCAACACAGCAGAATGAGGAATCCTTCGACCAAGATTCAAGGGAGAGACTAGAAAAGATACGGGAGAGACGCAAACAACTAAAGAAAATAGAATGACTTGATTATGAGGATGGGCAAGGCGATTATAATAGTGGTACTCAGCGCACTTTTTGCGGTGCAATGGCCATGCCTTGCTCAAAAAACAAGAAGAGAGGATATGATTTGGCAAACCCGTGAGACGCTTATTTCCAGACTGGGAGCCGAATTATACAAAATCGATATTCTTCGCCGGGACCTGTCAAGCATTCGGATAATACTTAACGATATGCGAAATCTTGAGCTTTTCCCGCCGGAAGTGACCGACTTAAATGACATACAAATAGTAGCTTTTGACAAAAGAATAGAGCATTTGGAAAACCGTGCCCGGACGCTGGGCAACAAAGTTGAAGGCTTCCGGATGCCGCTTTCGGATGCGCTGTCGATTCTTCGGGAGCTGATTGTGGGTCAACCGGTGGAAGATATGTTTGAGATAATTGAAAAGGGTGATATTCAACGTATCGATCAGATGCTTGATATTAAGCATTCAATTGATGATTTGTGGAAAGACTTGGACCTCCTGCTTACCGAATCGAAAAAAGAAATGGGATTTTCTTCAGGGCATCACGACGATGAGACGGAAGAAGACGATGAGTTTTTTCAGATTCTTAAAGCCAATCTTGGCCGTCAGTGGGAAAGCTTCTATAATCACATGGAATCGATAAAGGATTCCCTGGCAGTCCGAGCTACACCTTCACAAGCCGAAAGAATGTTCACTTATGAGTATCATCATCTTAAACAAGTAATAGCTTCTCAAAACTACCGCCTTGCTCAAAGCAAGCTATCCAACATGCGTCGTAGATATCCGGAAATAAATCCTGATAAACTGGCCGTTTTATCCGCTAACCTATACTATCAACTTGGTGAATATAGTAAGATTCACGACATCCTGGATAATGCAGCATCATTGAAGTCTTTACCTGGTGAAGCGAGTATACTTAGAATAAAAAGCCTCTATGCGCTTGAAGAATACCAAAACATCTGGAATCTTCGAAACACAATAGATTATGAGAGTTTGTCCGGAACAACGAAAAATATACTTCTTTGGCTGATAATGGAAAGCGGTTTGCATATCGGTGTTGAAGAAGACTTTTCTTCTCTGGCAAAGCATGTGAATAAGGAATCCGAATACAAGTTCCATGTTTTTCATGCTCTTGCTCGGTCCTATATTCAGAAAGAAAATTATCCTATTGCCCTTTCCGTTTTAAATAGCGCGGTAAGATACAAAGTCCAAAGCGAAGTGGATATACATGCGTATAGACGAATACGCCTTGCAATCGGTCAAACACAGTATGAAATCGGTGATTACAAAACCGCATTAAAGACATTTTTCGACCTGATCAATGAACCTCAAATATTCGATGAAGTTCTCTTCGGCATCGTATGGTGCTATATCAAAATGGATATGTATGACAAAGCAGAAACATCGCTGCGCAAAATTATCAGTCAGGAATCTCAGTCGCCGTTTGCCGTCGAATCGATTCTTCTGATGGCTAAGCGTTTTGTTAACAAAGCACTCTACGAATGGGAAAAAACCTGTCATTTGGAAAAGGAAGAGTACCGAATTTCTTTAACACTTGAAAAACTAAAAAGTAAATCAAACAAAGAAAAAAACTCTAATGATGAAAAAATCAAATCAGCAATCCATCAACTTCAATCTCTGTTAATGGAGATTCGGGAAGGAAACCGCTACGATAAGTCGGATATTGAGTCTTTGTTCCAAAAGGCGCAAAACATTTGCGGAATTGTAACCAGGTTTTACGAAACAGGATCGTTTCAGGAAAAATCGTTTTCGGACAAGAGAGAAAAAATGCTCCATACGCTGGATTCGCTGCTGGCAGCTGTAAAAAATGATGAGCGATCCGATTCACTAACCTACGTGTATTCACGAGAAAGGATTCACCTGATAAAGCAATTGGTTCGCCGTGGACACGTGATGGCCTCCGAAATAGCTATTGAGGAGTTTCGCTGGAAAAAGGATTATCTGGATCACAGAAAAGAGAGACTTATAGACGAGAAAAATCTTTTTCAGCTAAGGAAGAAGGCTGCAAAAAAGGAAGATATTGTCAAAGCGCTTTCAAAATTCGACATTCAAATCGACTCAGTTGTAAGCTCCGAAAGAGTACTACTGCCGCAATGGCAGGAACAACTTATGCAAACCATCGCCACAACTCTCGAGAGGGTACCTCTGGATACACTGGAAGACATTTATTTCAGGTATCATCTTGGAGAGCTTTACTATTCTAAGGAAAACAGAGTGTTTGCTCAGCAATATGAGACATATGAAAAGCAGTACATGAAATACGACAGTCTTCTGTTGCTTTTTCATGACGGTAAGCTTGAACGCATGCCGCAAGCTCCTCAAAAACCGATACTGGATCACAGCAAAAGTATTGCCGTTTTCCAAGATATTCTCAATAAGTATCCCGGTAATACAAACAACGCACCTGTGGAATATAGCTTGGCCTGGTGTTACAACGATCTGGAGAAGTTGGACAGCGCAGTTTTTCACATGAGCCAACTTACCAAAAATTATCCAAACAGCCCGTATACTCCACAGGCCTGGATGTATACGGGGGAATACTATTTCGACCACTCTCGTCTCGACAGCGCCACTCATGCATACAGATCGGTAATGAATTATCCCGAAAGTAAATGGTTTGACGAGGCGCTATACAAGCTTGCCTGGACAAACTACCGCTTGTCCAATCCTGAGAAAGCGATAAGCTCTTTTCTCGCACTTATCGATACGGAGGGGGCGGGTAATACTGGTAAACCCTTACTCGAAAAAGAATCGATTGACTATATAGCAATAAGTTTCAGCGAAAGTGATCCAACGGGTGATAAGGGTTTGAAAAGAGCCGAAAGGTTTGTCGTCAAATACGGTGACGATATGCGCGGGCCGCAGATTCTTTTTCGTCTTGCAGAGGTATATCGTGAACAGGGTAGATACTCGATGGCAAAACGTACTTACAAAAGTCTGCTTTCGATGTATCCTCAAGACAGCCGCAACCATTTAGTTGAAAACGGCCTACTGGTGGTTTCCGAAAGGGATATGACAATCACCCAGACTGCGGAAGCGAAGGTCGAATTCTTTAAAAAATACAATCACGGCGGCATGTGGTCAAAAGCTCAGAATCAATCCCAGGTTGTTAACGTAGCGGACAGTATGGCCGCCGCACAACTTTATGATGCGGCCATACTCTTTCATCAATTGGCGCTTCAGGAAAATGACAGCATAATTTACGCGCGTGCGGCGCAAACATACGAACTGTTTATTCAATATTACCCCGATTTACCAAAGGCAAACGAATGCCATTACAATTTTGCCGAAATTCTTTTCTCTATGGGAAATTACTCGCGGGCGGCAAGAGAATATATGGCCGTTTCCAAACGTTATCCGAATGGTAAATACAGGGAAACCGCCGCCTGGAATGCAATTGTTTCATCACAGTTGCTCATGAAACAGGAGGAGGAACGGCAGTGAAAACAGCATTAGCCTTAGTTTTTCTGTCGGTCATGGTTTTGATTGGGTGCTTACCCAAAAGAATCCATACCCCACCAATTATCAGCGATTCGCCTTCCCCCGCGGCAATCGACAGCACAATATCGCACAGCCCCGAAGTTGGAGACAGTGAAAAGGAGAGCGGCCCTGTAGTAGCGGACACGTCCGGACTGAGCCCCGCCGGCCGACTCATGATACAATCCTGCGACAACTATGTTCAGGTGAATCAAAATGCACCCAAAATACCTGAAGTTCTGTTGCTCAAAGCTTCGGTTTATTTCAATAGCAATTTATTTGAAGACAGTCGCAAGGTTTACCGGCAAATACTTGAGCGGTACGATTCCACAAACTATGCGGTCGATGCGGTAAGGATGACAGCCCAATCGTTTTATAAAGAGCAAAGATTTGAGCGTGCTCAGAAGTGGTATCGCAAACTTCGCGACATGGCGGCCGAAGAGGGAAGCAGGAGTGAGGCAATCGTGCGTATTGCCGAGAGTATTTTCAGAATGGCTGAAATGTTCGAATCTCAACAGCAGTTTGAAAAAGCCGCCTCCCAGTACGAACGAATCGCATTGGAATTTCCCGACTCCAAAATCGCGGACGTTTCACTTTTTAACGCCGGACTTTGCTATGAGAAATTAACCCAATGGTCGCGGGCCGTTCTGATGTATCAGAGACTAAAAAAAAGATACAAGGAGTCGGAGCTGGTTCCCAAGTCTATGTTTCGTTTGGCAAAAACCCACGAGAAAATGCAACAATGGGAAGATGCCGCCCGCATGTATCTTCAACTGGTTACGGAATACCCGTTAACCGAGTATAGTGAAGCAAGCCTGTATAATGCCGGCTTTTCTTTTCAAAATGCGGCTAAACCGGCTCAGGCCGCGGCTACATTTGAAAAGCTCGCGCAGTCATTTCCGGATTCGGAAGATGCACCGGATGTTTTATTCAAGGCTGGAGAATTGTACGGGCAAATAAAGGACTGGGAAGCTGTAACACGTGTAAATACATTATTTACCAACAGATATGGCAATGACATAAACAGGGGGGTTCAGGCGCAGTGCATGGTCGGGGTTGCTCTGTACATGCAAAACAAAACAACCGATGCACTCAGACAATTGCAAAAAACTGTCGCAACGTATAATAGCCTGGATGAACCGAGTACTGTCAATAAGCTTTACGCGGCCAGAGCACAGTTTACTATCGCGGAAATATATCATGAATTACAAAACAAAATTGCCTTAACACTGCCAAGATCCGAATATAAAAGGCTTCTGGACAGAAAAACATCTCTTCTGGACAAAGCGGTTAGGGCTTACAGTGCCGTGCTCCCCTTCAACATTTCCGAATGGACCACCAGGACCATTTATCAGATCGGTCAGATTTACGAAGATTTTGCCATGGGCGTTTTCGATCAGCAGCGTCCTAAGGGTCTAGATGTTGAACAGACACTTTCGCTTGAGCTTGGTATTGCCAAAGCGGTGGAGGAATACTTCGTAGACCATGCACTTCACTACCACGAACAAAACGTAAAGCTAGGGCTCAAGGAGAATATTGAAGATAGACACATTCTAAATTCTAAACGAAAACTGACATACTTACCTTATATGGCGGGCGACAACTATTTGGCGCTGGTGGAAATAGCAAAAAATGCACGGGAAAATAATAATCTCGGAGACTTTGCCCTGATAGCTCAAAAGCTTCAACTGCTTCAGCAGGTTGCTCCCTATCAGGAAAGAGCAATAGAGCTTTTCCTCAAGGCACTGGAGCTTGGTACAATGTATCGGGAAACAAACGAGTTTTATGATAAGGCCAGTTCCCTTATCACCGGCACATCCTACACCGTAGGTAAAACCTATGCTGAAGTTGCGCACATTGCAGGCAAAGCACCTATTCCCCATGGATTCGACCGGTATGAGAGATTTGTTTACAAAACAAAACTTCTCAACCAAATAGAGGATTATGAAAACCATGCGCTGACTAACTACTTAAAGGGTTTAAAAATTGCTCAGGCCTACTCCCTGAAAGATGAGTTTATCGAGCAAAGCAAGACTGCCATTCCTCAGCTTCTATTCCAGCGCGGACGCAGCTATGATCTTCTCTGCATACATTCTTTTACCAACCCGCCGTTTCCAAACGGAACTTCACCCGAGGAGCACGAAGAATATCGGGCCAGATTTGAAGAAATTGGGCTTCGTTTTCAAGAACAGGCGTTTGATATCTATCGTACAATTCTTGAATATGCGCAAAAAGATTACGCTCAGGGAGAGTATGTAAACCACGCCTATGTCCGGCTGTATCAGAACTATCCAAACGAATTCGGCGTGAAGCAGGAAGAAATCGTACAAAGACACATTACATCGGGGGGTAAATGGAAAGTTTCCAAAGATTCCATCGCTTTGTGGAGGGAGATGGAATTCGATGACTCCGGTTGGGACACGGCGGATAAGTCGACAATTAGCGACAGTATTGCTCTTATCGGTTTTCCCAATGATTTAAAAATTAACCCGATGTGGTATTACCCCGATTCGAACCAAGTCCCGTCACGGGTTTATTTCAGAAGGGTATTTTACCTGCCCGAGCCGCCTCTTAGTGCCAGACTATACGTTGCGGCAAACACTTTTTCATCGGTCTATTTAAACGGTAAACAGTTACCCAAAGACACATCCGCCACACCCGTTTGGTATCAAAGCCGATCCTGGGATCTAACCGGAAAGCTTCGCCAGGGGAAAAATGTATTGGCCTTGGAGGTAATAAATTATGCCCAAGAGGATTACGCGGCCATTCCATACATGGAAGTTAAAATTAGTCAAAAATCATATTTGCCGCAACTGCCCGGCACTCAAACCACCATACCGAAAGAAAAGACTGACGAAGGGGTTTGGATTTTTCCTGAGATTCCAAATTTCTCTCAAAGATCCAAACGGTAAACGAGGAGTGGACATGAAAAATGCTTTAGGGGTACTTATCATCATGACCCAATTGCTTTTTGGACAATCAAATACAACTGAATCGGCCAATCCCCCCGAAACAAACCAGGGTTTTCTCATAGACAAACCAGGTACCATAACTTTCACTGTCGGAGTTAAAATCAAGGGAAAAGTAGAAAAACCACAGGTAATGATATTTCTTCCCAAGGAAGATTCCTGGCATAAAAAAATGGATTTCGACCGTTCTTTTCGCGATAATTTACTGGAACCGCTACCGTTTTCGCCAAAGACACAATAATGATTTAAACGATTGACATATATTGACGAACAATACCTGATATGATAGAATAGTTAATGCATTATGAAACACTCAGCCAGATACAAAGGAGTTATACATGGAGGCTGTAGCCAAATTTTTCCAGCAAGGTGGTGCCTGGATGTATGTCCTTGCGGGAGTCTCGGCATTTGCCATTGCTGTGATGCTGGAGCGTATGGTTTACTACTATGTGCACTGTCGGGTCAATGCCAAGGCATTACTGACTCAGGTAACCCGACTGGTGCGTAACGGTGAAATAGAGAAAGCAAGAAAACTCTGTGCAAAAATGAAGTCTCCTCTCCCGACAATCCTTGAGGCTGCTTTATGGCATTTCATGCAACAAGAAACAGATCAGGAAATCCAAAATGCGGTGGACGAGGTGGGGCTTCGGGAGCTTCCCAGAATCCAGAGACGTACCCACTATTTGTCTCTGTTTGCCAACATCTCCACACTTATGGGACTCCTGGGTACAATTTTCGGATTACAGCAGGCATTCAGTGCTTTGGCCACCGCCGACCCGTCGCAAAAAGCAAGGGTTCTGGCCCAGGGTATAGCAATGGCCATGAATACCACTGCAATGGGTCTGATAGTAGCTATCCCCTGCATGATCATGTTTTCAATTCTGGGCGCCAAGGCAAATACCTTAATCGAAGAGATTGATGAAAGTTCCGTTCGCGTACTAAACTTTCTTTTCGCACAGCGTCGTAACGCCTAAGCAAAGAGATATTACATGTCGAACGATTCTAAAAATCTGGACTCGGCTTTTCCGGTGATGAAAAGAGCCAAAAAATCCATGAGTAAGGAGGTCGAGACTTTCGATCTGGACGTTACTCCAGTTATGAACCTTTTTATGGTGCTTATCCCTTTTCTGGTATCCATGGCGGTTTTCACTCATCTGGCAGTTGTGGATTTTTCTCTACCACCCTCCCAATCCGAAAGTGGAACCGAAAAGGAAAGCAAGGAACTTGACATCTCGATCGTGGTAACATCATCGGGCTTTAGAATAGTGGGCACGGGAAAAAAACTCGATCTTGTCCCAAGAATCAAGGGCAAGTACCAATTCCAGCAACTGCGTATCCTTCTAAAAGCAATTAAATTCGAGTATCCTTCTCAAAAGAGTGTTGTGCTTGTGCTGGATGGAAATGTTCTGTACGACGATATTATAAAATTCATGGATATATGTCGCGAGTCACAATTCCCTGATATCGGACTTTCGGGAGAAATCGGATGAGCTGCAAAGTTAAGACCCGCAAATATAAGCGTATTCCGGTTCTGTATCTGGAAGGCGAAATTACAGCGGTGGATGCGCCGGTAATATCCAAAAAGCTTGAAGCGCTTGCTAAAAAGAAATCCTCCTCAATCATCATAGATCTCACCAATACGTCATTTATAGACAGCTATGGACTGGGCGTGTTTATCTACTCCTGGAAAAAACTTAAGGAAGTGGATTGCGAACTGATTTTTCTCAATCCGCAGGAATTCGTAAAAAACGTTTTCGTAGGTACAAATCTTAATAATGTGTTTAAAACCGTAGAATCATTGGATGCCGTATGAGTTTTCCCGCATCTAAAAGCAATCTGAAACAGTTGCGCAAAACGCGATCACAGAAAAATCTCAAGGGGTTTCGTCCACAGTTGACCTCTCTGGTGGATGTGATGACTATCCTTTTGATATATCTGCTGAAAAGCTTCTCGGCCGAAGGCGAAATTATGCCGGTCTCAAAGGAGCTGATTCTGCCGGAGTCATCCGCCCAAAAAAAACCCGAGCTGACGGTGGTAATTACTGTAAATAATAATTACATCCTTGCTGAGGATAAGTATATAGCCAATGTTGACGAGGTACTGGCCGGAGATGATTTGCTTATTCCGCAATTAAATCTATGGCTTGCGCAAAGAAGAGCGGCAACCGAGCGAATAGAACGATACTCAACCAAAACAAAATTCAGCGGAGATATAACGATACAGGGAGACAAGCGCATACGGTTCAGGCTTTTGAAAAAGATAATGTATACCTGCGGCCAACAGGGATACAACAATTTTTCTCTTGCGGTACAAAAGCGGGAGGGGTAGTACTTGGTTCGCCAGGATAAAATAGTAATAGCCGGTACCGGTGGGGCCATAAACCCTGTTGTGCTTAAACAAGTACGCGGCTCGATAATTAATGTCAAGGACTATCGATTTTTAATTATTGCGCTTATTTCGATTGCCGTACATGGGGTGCTTGCATACTATCTGATTAGTCGGGAAGTTCAAGAAGAAGAGGTTATCGTTCTGGAGCAAATCCCGGAACGATTTGCCAGGTTGATAATTGAAAAACCGCTGGTGAAAGAGCCTCCGAAAGCAGTCTCTCAAACGGAGGGCAAAGCACAAACGTCCGCATCCGAACAGGAAAAAGAAGTTGATACACAAAGTCCCGCGCAAAAAAGTGCAGCAGATCGCCGAGCGGCTAAAAAGGCTGTAGCTGCACGAGCTGCTCGTGTGGAAGAGAAAGTACGCACAGTTGGAGTGCTTGGTATGCTTACGGGAGTTGGTAAAACCGCCAGGGGCCCCAGTGTTGTTGACGTACTGGACACCGGAAAAGATAAGAAAGAAAGGATGCAGGACCTTGATGACGCTCTAAAAAACATTACCGGATTGAAGAAGGCTGACAACCAAAAAATTCTCGATCGAAAACTGGTTAAAAGCAAGGATGTAGCTGTATCACATAAAGAGAGTATTGACGATCTTATCGCCGGCATAGGCAGTGCCAAATCGGATGTGCTGGCCAAAAAAGGGGATTTTATTATTCAGCGTCCCGAAAGCATCGAGGGAGCAGCGTCATCCAGTGCAAAACGGGATAACAGCGCCATTAACAACATTGTAAATTCCCATAAAATCAGTATCCGTATGAGCTATGAGAAATATCTTAAACGAAACCCCTCCCTCGCAGGGAAAATCACCGTGCGCTTTACAATTTCCGCCAACGGCCGGGTGGTAAATATTCAGCTTCTCGAGAATACAACCAGCAGTGATGAGCTGGGAAGTGATATTATGCGAAAAGTACGAATGTGGCGTTTTGAAGAAATACCACAGGGCGACGTGACTGTTACTTATCCTTTTGTTTTTGCTCCTTCGTAAAGATGTGCATATGAAAAAGTATTATGTTCTGATTCAGATCTTTTTATTGTTAGCAGCTCTTCCTTGTTTAAGTGCGATCATTAAACCGGGACAGGTTTTGGATATACGGGTACAGTCCCATCCCGAGTTTTCCGGCAAATACAAAGTCGGCGAAAATGGGTCAATAGAGTATCCACTTCTGGCCGATCAGGTGATCAGCAATTTAACTACATCCGAACTAATGGCTGAGCTTACTTACCTGCTTGCCAAGCACATAGACAATCCTCTTGTTTTAGTATCCGTTGTCGAAAAGCCCGAAATGAACATAACCGTTCTTGGTCACGTAAAGACACCCGGACCTGTGAAGACATTTAAAGGTGCAACCATTCAGGAGGTGATCATGCTCGCCGGCGGTCCCTCTGAAAAGGCAGATGTTCAAAGCGTCAGAATAATTCATCAATCAAGAGATGGGATAGACAAAGTAGAGGATTTTAACCTGGCTGAGTTTATGCAAGAAGGAAATCTATCGGAAATGCCGACGCTGCAACCGGATGATGTAGTGATACTTCTATCTAAAAAGGACGCCGACAAAGTAAAAGTGATCGGAGCGGTTTCAAAGCCCGGTTTTTTTGTTCTGGAAGATTCTTTAAATGTTTTTGAACTCATTTATTTAGCGGGCGGCCCCAGCGAGAAAGCCGACTTGAGCAAAGTACGCAGATTCTTTAAAACCGACGAAAAAACCATGGAAGAAGTTCTTGATATTCAGTCTTACATAGATAGGGGGAAAATGGATGAAATACCCATTGTAAATGAAGGCGACGTTATCATTGTATACTCAAAATGGTTTAACTGGCAGGTTTTACTAAGTATTCTCAACAATGTTCTTTTGTTTATTGTTACTATTCAAAGTATACGCGGAGCAGTCGGTTGAACGCAAACAGCACACTCACGGATAAACAAAACACGGGTGCCCGTCTCAAAGATTACATCGGTATCATTTACAGACGTAAATTTGTAATTCTTTTATCCTTGATCGCTATAGTCGGGTCCACCTTTTTTTACGTACACAAATTGGAAGATGTTTATGAATCATTTTCCACGCTTGTGATTGAAGAAAACAATCCCATTGTAGCGCAAACTTTAAACATCCGACAGAACTCTTTGAGTTTTTATCAGGGTATTCTGGACAGTAGAACATTTAATGAAATGGTACTCGACAGCATAGGAATGGATATTTTCGCCGTCCACTTTCCTCGTTTCACCCGCTCAGACATTCTGGAGTATATAAACAGCAGCATCACCCTTCGTAAAACCCCGTATGCCTCTTTCCTTCGCCTTAATGCCCAGGCCGGCTCCAAGCAACTTTCCTACTTCATTGCCTCAACCGCAACCGATGCATTCATCAGAAGATGCAGAGAGGTGGAATCTGAAGAAAGTCGCAGGGCAATGATTGAAATTGAAAAACAGCTTAGTCTTGTACGTGAGAATTTGGAAGAGTCCGAACAGCAATACCGAACGTTTAGAGAAAAAACGGGAGACATTCTGGAAGGAACTACGCCCGAACTAAAGACCCTTCAGGATAAATACGCAAGCGATCTTGCCCAGCTGGGACTCAAAGAAGCTGATTTGAAAGCTGAAAAAAAGCAGCTTCAAAAGTTGGAAAAGATGGTTACACCGGAAGAAAACCATTCCAGTCCTGAAATCGGCACTCTTAGATCGCGTTTGAGGGAACTGGAGCGCGAAAAACTTCGTCTTGAAAATTTGGGTATACGTATTTCCGGAATGTCTACAATTGATCGTAAAATACAGGAGATAGAAAAACAGCTACTTCAGCACAAGAGCAGCCGTTCAAGAGAGAGAATCGATCCAAGTACGATCAGGCAATGGCAGCAATTGAGAAAATCGGTCATCAACAAAGAGGCTGATCTGGACCTTTTTAAACGCAGACTGCAATCGTATAAAAATGCCATAACAGGTTACAAAAGAGAAAATCCGGACATTCTCAATCAGTCGTTGGAACTGCTCAGGCTCAAACGTTCCAAGGAAGTATATGAAGATGTGTACAATATTCTCCTTGAAAAAGCTGAAGAGGAACGCATCCGTAACGCTTCCAGCAGCGGCGGACTAAAAATTGTGGACATTGCCCTAATGCCCGAAAGACCTATTCCTAAGAATGAAGCCAAATTCTATTCTCTTGGTATTATTTTGGGACTTGCCCTTGGTTTAGGCCTTGCGTTTCTGATAGAATTCAACGATACATCCATCAAATCTACGGAAGATGTCGAGAAGCACTTGGGTCATCCGGTTTTGGGTACAATTCCTCATATTCAGAACAACCGCAAGAAGAATATTGAAATCAAGCGACGCAGTAACAAACGGAAGAAAGGTAAAACTACTACCGTTTACCCGCGTCATTTGTTGAATTTCTCGGGAGATGACTCGGTTACCACCGAATCATATCGATCTCTACGTACGAATTTATCTCTTGTAAGCCCAGATAATCCCATAAAAAGTGTTTTACTTACCTCAGCCGGTCCTTCCGAGGGAAAATCGTTAACAATAAGCAATCTGGCGATGGCATATGCTCAGATGGGAAAAAGAACTCTTCTGGTAGACACCGACTTGCGCCGTCCTGTTCTACACCATCTTTTTGGTGCCAAAAGAGAACCCGGGTTTACAGATTTGTTCATAAAAAACCCTGACTACGACCGCATAATAAAAACTACAGAAAAGGAAAATCTTTTTCTGATAACCTCCGGTATGTTTACTCCAAATCCTGCCGAACTGATTGGTTCTCAGAAAATGTTTCAACATATAAACTATTTCAAAGAGCACTTCGACATGATCTTTTACGATACGCCTCCGATTGTCGCAGTTACGGATGCTACTTTACTGGGAACAAAGCTGGACGGAGTACTGCTCGTAATTCGATCTCATCATACCGACAGGGAAATATCTTTAAGAGCACTGCGCATGCTCAGCAACGTAAAAGTTAAAACACTTGGGGTTGTTCTCAACGACATAGATCTTTCGCATCGGTATTCATCATACGGATATTATAAATATTATTTCCATTACTATAAGTCTAAAATGGACTGAATCAATCCTTAAACATGTATGCTCAGGTAAAGAATTGAATAAACCAACGCCTGCTGAGGCACAAGCTTTTTCGGACAAAAGTCATGTAAGAGGCGCATGGGACACTGAATCCGGCCGCAATGAAAACGGGTTTCCATACAAACTTGCAGGACACCTGTTATCAAGGAAACGTGCGGGGGTGGCATGGGTCTCTTCCAAAATAGGTCACGGCGACATGGTCTGTGATCTGGGATGCGGTAAGGGGGCATATGCAAGATGGTTCCTATTACATAAAAATGCCCATGTTGTAGCCGTCGATTGGTCTTTTAATGCCTTACGCTCAATAAAATCTCCCGCTTTCGGTAAAGTTTCCCGTGTATGCGCCGATTTAAGTTCACTGCCCCTAAAAACCGCGGTTGTCGACGCGGCATGGTCTGTTGATACTCTCGGGCATTTGCTTGACACTAACAAAGCACTCGATGAATGGAGAAGAATACTGAAAGACGAATCAAATCTTTTCCTTCACAGTGAATGCAGCGATTACTCCGAGCGATGGCCCGATCGTGAAATTCGAAAAAAAGCTGGATATGATCCGATCGCTCACATGGACGGTCATTTTGGATTATTAAAAAGTGATAAGATTTATGCGGAACTAAAGACTCGATTTCGGGTCTATTCATTTCAAAGCCCTGCCGGTTTGGCCGGGTGGCTTATCGGTTATCCTGAAAAGTATTTCATCGCCTTCAAAAAGGCTCATATGCCCTTATTAGCCGGAATCTGTAAAATTCTTTCTCTCATAAAGAAAATGCCTTTTATCGGAATTATTCTTCGAGCAATCAACACATTATCCAATTCCATGGAATTGCTCTTGGGAATATGTGGTGGAGGGTCGTGTTTCGCCAGGCTTCAAAAAAATGATGAGAATCGATATGAGTTCGACCATTGACATTGTTATACCAACATTTAATCGATCCGCTGCAGTTAAATGGCTTGTCGAATCATTGACTCCATTTCTTGACTTCGGCGATACAGTAACAGTGGTATGGCAGGGTCTGGAGAAGCCGGATATCAATGAGAGTAAAATTGTTTCACTGATACATTCATCTCCTCCAAATCTTCCCAGAGCCAGAAATCTGGGAATAGAAAAAACCGGCGGAGAAATTATACTCTTTCTTGACGACGATGTTGAAATGGTAAGCAACATTCTCCAATATCACCGTAAAGCATATGAGGATAAACTAGTTGGGGCAGTTACCGGATATATTGATGATCCTCTCTTCCAAACGCAATCGGATGGTCTGCCGCGGTTTGATAACCAAACTGGGGAACTTATCCAGGATTATTCATCAACCAAAAAGTCAAAAGTACCCGCTTTAATGGGAGCTCATATGTCCTTTAGGCGTACGGCATTGGAAACCATTGGCGGATTCGATCCGAAATACAGAGGTAATTCTCTTTGGGAGGATGTAGACTGCGCTTTCAGATTACGAGCCTCTGGTTATTCAATTGCATACGAACCGGATGCTCGTGTCAAGCATCTACGCAAGGCAAAGGGTGGCTGTCGCACATCAACGGGAATCAGATATGTTCTTTGCCAGTTTTACAACACAAGCTATTTTGCCTCCCGTTTTGCGCCTCCCTCCTGCCGAGCATCATGGATCGCTTTCTGGTGGCACAGACTTGAGTATATCAGTCGCGCTAAGTTACCAGGCCTTAAACATGATCCATTGCTTGTAACCGCCGGTATTTGTGGAGCTTTTTTAGGCATAATTACTTATGCCCTTTCAGCAAACCGTTTTAAGCCGTCCGCATACTCCTCTTTTAACGAATGGACCACTCGTGGGGTAAATATATGAAAGTGGGGTGGATATTTCCGCGAAACAGGCAATGCGGCATTTCTATTTATGCTCACAGTTATTTAGCGGAGCTTAGTAAACTCATTGCTGTCGAGGAATATGATATTTCTGAGGTTCTTTCTTTTTCTTCCGTAATCATCAACAGCCTAAATTCGTGCGATTGTATTCATCTTCAATATGAAATATCATTCTTTCAAAAGAATAATTTAGACAGCTATATGTCATTATGCAAAAGATTGAGACCGCCTCTGATAATATCTCTTCATGAAGTGTATGATGAATCTCCCTTTGATTTCCCCAGAAATAAGATCACAGGCAATAGGCTGATCAAGCCTTTTAAATTGTGGAAGTACGATATGACTCATAGGCATTTGTCTGCATATCGTAAACATCTCAAGAATAATTTCTATGCAAATAAGATTCTTGTACATTATGAGTACCAACGTAATTTGCTTTTAAAGGCTGGTCTACCCATAGAAAAAACTTCCGTTGTACCATTTCCCATCGAGAAAAGCAGCTTCACCGGTCGCAACGTATGTGAAAAGGATGTTCTTGTCCTGGGTTCAAACGGATTTATAAACCCGACCTATAATTTTAATTTGCTCTTTCAAACACTACAATCACTTAACGTACCATGGAAATTTATATGGATCGGCTGCGCGGTCAAAGAGGCACACAATGAAATGCTGATGCAATTACGCGAAATGATCAGGGTACGAGGCTGGGAAAATAAGTTTCAGATTACCGGCTGGGTAACACATAAACGCAGGGATGAGATATTGAAATCTTTGGATATCTACTTGGCGCTTTTCTCTGCTCGAAGCAGTTCCGCAAGCATTACAAGAGCAATCGCCGCGCATTGTCCAATAATTGCCGCTGATCTGGACCTGACGCGCGATTTGTGTAGAATCAAACCGGTGTCGGCCATAGTACCTAAAGATCATATAAAAGTAGTTGATGCTATTGAAAAAATCCTTACCGAGAAAAAGTATGTGAAGAAGATGATCCATGCTCAGAGAGACCTGTGTGTGCTTTTATCTTTTAAAAATCTTGCATTATCCCTGCTGAAGATATACGAGGAGGCCTCGGGGGTATGAGAATTCTGTGGGATTTAAGATTGTTTTCGCTTCCATACGCCAAACGGGGAGGCGGCGTAGTAACCAGGCGAATGAGTAGAGTCCTTCGTGACAAAATGGACGAGCATTTAGTCTATATACTGGGAAATCCCTCCGACATACCGCCGCAAAGTTTGCCCACCAATTACAAATTCGTCAAGTACGAAAAGTATTCGTGGAAAAAGGATCTGTTTTTTATTCCTTTCATAATCATCAGGTACAAAATACGCCTCTGTCATTTCTGGCTAAGTCTTGGGCCTATACACCGGATTGGCCTTCCCCTGATTTTGCCGTGTCGCGCAATTGCAACGGTTCTTGATTTGGGAGTGGCCTTGTGGAAAGATATTCCTTTTCTTTCAAGTAAACGAAAAACCTGGTATTGGGCAATTCAGAAGTTCTGTGCTAAAAGGTTTCATGCAGTGCATTTTTATTCGGAGGCCGCTCGAAACGACTACTTCAGTATTTTTGGATGTTCGCAGAAAACTATTATTACCTATCCACCTTTTCCGGTCTGGAGTAACAAGCCCGCTGAAAAGAGGAAACCATACATTCTCGCACTGGGAGGAGCACCTCATAAAAATCTCAAAAGAACTATTCAAGCGTTCGAGCGATTACCCCTCGAGTATTCAGAATTTTTTTTGCTTTTAGCCGGCGAAATTAAACAAGAGGAGATTCCTCAACCGGCTTGTGCCCGAATCCGATTCGTAAAAATGAAAGATTTCCCAACGCTGCTTTCGGAGTCTTGCGCCTTTGTATCTGCCTCATATCACGAGGGATTCGGATTGCCGATGTTGGAAGCGATGTATTTGCATTGCCCCCTGGTTCTTTCATCCATACCCAGTCATATGGAGATTGCGGGTGAGGCGGCCGTTTTCGTCGATCCCTTTTCAGTGGCCTCTATTCAAGATGGAATTAAAAAGGTTCTATCACGAACAAACTTTTGGGTAGAAAAGTCCCGAAAAGCAGGTTGCTCATATGCTAAATACGCCCAGCATTCTCCCGGTGCACTTGCCGGATTCTATAAAGAGGTGTCGCGTGCTTAATTCAATTGTCATACCCACATATAACAGGAGCGATTTTTTAGAAAGCTGCTTGAATTCATTATCGAAACAACCCCATATGGAAATGGAAACGGTAGTTGTAGTCGATGATTGTTCCGATAATCCACATGCCGACATAAACAAATCTGTTTGTTCCCATTATGGAGTGAATTATGTAAGGCATGCAAGTAACAGAGGCCAGGCCGCCGCACGAAACACAGGGCTGCAGGCAGTAGAATCGGCTTGGGTAACTTTTCTGGATGATGACGTTCGCGTAAACGATACATGGTATGCTGAATTGCTGGAAAAGATAAGATTGGTACCATCATGTGTGGCGGGTCTCGAAGGTCGTACTATATCCAAAGGACAAGGCTTGTGGGATAAGGAGGTTGAGAATCTATCCGGAGGATCGTTTATAACCGCGAATATTTCCTACCGTCGGGAATACTTGCAAAAGGCAGGTTTTTTTGATGAACGATTCGGTTCATATAATGAAGATTGCGATTTGGCTATACGCATACAACGGTACGGCAAGATTCTTTTCGTGCCCGGAATGTGCGTGACCCACTCTCCCAGACAGGTCAACCTTTGGTCATATCTATTGTCATCATGCAAAAGAATCCGCAAACAACTCGATTCGGAGCTGTTGCTGTTTATGAAGGATCGCGATAGATACCATACCTGCCGCTACCGCGCCAATTTCTGGGCCACATATTATGATATCGTTACCCGCCTTTTACTTACTACTCTGCGTCGTCGCGAGCCGGCCAGATTGGCTGCAAATCCCCTTTCCACTCTGGTTCTCTTTATCAGTACAATTATCGAACAAATATACGCTGGTCTCATGTTTCCGCGGCTTGCCTCGAAATTTTTGGCCCAAAACCCATTTGACGATCCCTCAATCGATAGGTTGAAAACTGCCTCAATCAATAATATTTCACTTAAATGGATAAACAAGATGAGATTATCCCCCAATGTCCACAACGCGCCTTTTTTCCGGATCCACAAAAGACCTGTTTATACTTCAAAGCGGCAGGTAAGACATTTCAGTAAAACCGCAGGGATTTCTCAATCATCCGTTTTTGTCCGTTTTGATGATGTTTTTCTCCACAATACTACTGAATTTCCCCGATTCATGGAGTTTGTTGAAAAATCTAAGTTTCCTTTTCTCGCGGGAATAACCGCCCGAGATCTATCTAATAGGCACCACTGGGAGGTTGCAAATAGATTACAGCGGGCGGGAGCGATTATCGGACTTCACGGATTTGAACACGATGGAAAATTTGGACCTTTTACAAGCGAAATTCTACAAATGACTTATGGTGAATTGCACGACAGGCTCACCAGGCTTTTTTCAAAGCTACCAAAGCAACTTCACACTCACGTATTTATTCCTCCATTCAATGCGATTTCACGAGAACAGGTGATACATCTTGCCTCTCGATTCAAGGTTATTTGCGGGGGGCCGGAAAGCGTCCGTTTCACATGGAGGATCGGGTGTCTTACCGCTTTTGAGGGTGGTTCATTCTACTTTCCATCATTGCCTCCTTTTTATTCATCCGCGAAAGAAATGCTTCAAAATGGTGTTGTTGAGGATCTTTTACATTTACAGTTCCCGATTTGCCTGACCTTTCATATGAACCAGGAAGCAACGGATGATTTCAAAGCGGTATCCACAATAATTAACAGTGTGCACCAAAGAATACAACCATGGCAGTCTATATGGGAATAAAAAAAGGTACTATCTGGTTTGCGGCAAACATTGAGCCCAACTCTTTCGGCGGAATAAGCAGAGTAATGCATTCATACACCGAAATATTGTCTGATCGAGGGTATAACTGTAAAATTATAGTCAACCGCCCGGGTAATCAAACCGGGTATGTTAAATTTGCTTGTAAAATCCTTTTGATGTTAATTGCAAACCTGTATTCAGCACCTGACTGGATAATAGCCCGATCATCGGATGGGGTTTTTTGCGCCGCTTTTCTGAGGATTTTTGGGAAAGTTTTGGGTATAAAAACACGTATTGCCGTGCACAATCATGGTTGGGAGGAAAAATTATTTGAAATCGAAAAAAGACTACCGTCACGGCTTATTTTTCCACGAACAACAATCATGGCGCATCTTATCAGGTTTCCTTTGCTACGAACCTCTCTTTATGCCGGCGATTGCTGCCTATGCGGAACTTTATCGGAAATAAAATGGCTCAAAAACAGGTATCCTCGTGTAAATAAGAAATTATTTTTCCTGCCCAATGGAGTACACATGCCGACAAATAACATGATCAGCCGTTTCAATAAACAGCCTGAAGAGTTGGGGTTTGTTTCCGTAGGAGGAGCTACGTGGAAAAAAAATCTTTCGCATACAGTAAATGTTTTCGAAAATGTCCTTAGAAGTTGTGCAAACTGCTCTCTTACTATGGTGGGGGCTCAAAGGTCGTCTTTTGAAAATTCTTATTCTAATATTCTGCAGCATATCTCTTTTAAGTCTCAAGCGACATTTGATTGTATGGAACAAATATTTGCCAAAAAGCATATACTCATAAGCTCCTCCCGTTTTGAGGGAGGACATTCACTTGCGGTACTTGAAGCTATGTCGCACGGAATGATTGTATTCGTCTCGTCCATTGATTCTATGCGGGAGATCGTTAAGGACGGCATTAATGGATTTTTGCTGACCGGAGTGGATGTAAATGCGGATGCGCACAAAATTGTTTCGGTCATACAAGACCATGCAAAAATGAAGAAAATAAGCAAAGGAGCATTTACAAGCGCGTCGCGTCACAGCTGGATGCGCCAAAGTAACCGACTGGAGAAGATACTAAAAAATGTATAAAGAGATGGAAATATCGGTAATTGTGGCGTCACATAGACCCAATTTCGTGGGTGGACTTGCGGCTGTGCTTTCGACATTTGTTCACAACACAATCTCTACGGAAATAATTATCGTATGCGATTATAACCCCGAGTCTTTTCGTCGTATTTATCCTCTTATTCGATGGGAGTTTTTGGGAGACAAAAGTATTTCGGCCAAGCGAAACAGGGGAATAGCTTTAAGCAACGGCAAAATACTGGCTTTCATCGATGATGATTGCAGACCGTCCAGGCAGTGGGTAAAACAAGGTTATGATTATTTAACCAGCCACCCTGATCAGGTCGGAGTTGAAGGACAAACAACTATAGCATGCCCGTCAACCCAGGATTTGCTGATCACCGACTACAAACGTCTGGAGACGCCGGCTTACCGTACCAACAATATTTTTTACCGTACGGAGGCAGTGAAGAAAATCGGCGGTTTCGATGAGCGTTTTTCGGTGCAGAGGGAAGATGTCGATCTTGCTTTTTCACTTCTTAAAGAGGGTTACACTATAGGCTTTTCTCCTGATATTCGAATATCTCATATGATTAGACGTAACGATAGTTGGGACCTTTTAAAGAATTGTTGGAACCGTCGGTTTGATCCGCTCCTTTTTAAAAAGCATTCCCAAATGTATCGGAATCATCTTGGTTCACCCTGGTCGGGCAGTATTCTAACAAGTGGATTTATTTTTACAGCAGTGTTGTGCCTTATTGGCCGCAATAAAGATTTAAAATGGTTGGCTGGTATGCCACTTATTTCATCAACCATCTTTGCATTCAGAAGACGAAAAGGTATGATGTTCAAGCCGATGCAATTAGCAGTTGATATTTTTTCCGCTTTTCTGGCGCCGTGGGTGCTTTTATCGGCTCTGTTGTTTGGTTCAATAAAACATCGCAAAATTTTCCTGTTTTGATCTACTATGCACCTTACCCAAAAACTCTCTATAGCATTCTTTAATAAAGAACTTCCCTCCGACAGACCCAATGGTGTTTCTTGTCAAGTAGACCGTCTGGCAAATGCTTTAAGTCGTCGGGGACATCAGGTGAGTGTTTACTCTTTCAGTCCCAAACCGTCGGATGCCGGGTATAGACACATTCTATTATCTTACGATACAAACAATCCGGTTCTTCGGAAATTTATGCCGGCTCTACATTTCCGCAAAATATCATCCGAAAGTTTTGATATAGTTCATTATCATGGGGATGATTTTTTGTGTACCGGGAACCAAAGAAGGTTTCGTACTTTTTATGGGTCTGCGTGCTTGGAAGCGTTTCATGCGGGCACAGTAAACAGGTTTTTATACCAGCTGCTCTTTTACTTGTTTGAAGGCATTTCGTCTTTTAAAAAAGGTACAACAGTGGGCATTTCCGAAAGCACACGACGATGTATCCCCGGGGTGAACAATGTAATCCACTGCGGAGTTCCCACCAAAATATATGTCCCCGGCAAAGAAAAAAGCTCTCATCCAACCATTTTGTTCCTTGGAGATCTTGATAGTCGCAAAAGAGGAAGACTCCTTATCAAGGAATTTGAAGAAAAAATTCTTCCGTCGATACCCACTTGCGAATTGCGAATTGTGGGACCACAAAAAATTCACAGACCCAATGTCACATATTTAGGTACATTGGGTGAAAAGCAACTTATTCGCGAATACCAGAGAGCATGGGTATACTGCCTGCCCAGCTCTTACGAAGGCTTTGGGGTACCGGCAATTGAGGCGATGGCCTGTGAAACCACCGTTGTTAGTACCAAAAACTCAGGCATTTCCGAAATTGTCACCGATAAGGTGAATGGTTTTATTGTTCAATCCCAAAATCTTGGAAAGACCATAGTAGATGTTCTATCCGACAGGAACCTTCTTTTTAATACTGCAAAAGAAGGCAGAAGCTGTTGTGTGAGCAGATTTGACACCGATCTACTTGCGTGCAAGTATGAAGAACTTTACCTTAAAGCTATTTATGGCAATGAGCATTCATGACTAACTGGATAAAACAAACAGCGCTTTATCTTGGTATAATTCTTATCGGCAATTTCATAGCCTTCAAACTTGTCCATGTGCCTTTACAGGTTGAATTGGTTATTCTTGCAGCGGTTATTCTGTTTTATCCAATCATTCGCAACCCCCTTTTCGGTGTGTATGCTCTTTTCATCATTCTTCCCTTTATTCCGCACTTAAGGCGGCTGTATTATCTCATACACTCTCGGCCGACACTCGATCCTTTGATAGTAGTTGGGGACATATTGTTGTTCTTTATCCTTATTGGCTTGTTTTTTGAATTCAAAGAAAACGAACAAAAGTATAAAGGGGTTCGGAAATATGTCTTGATCATAGCTATTTACTTTCTCTATTTGCTGCTTCGCGTATTTGCCTTCAATTTCTTACCGCTTTCCGAAAGCATTGCCAAATTTAAGTTATACGGACCGCCGGTTTTATCTTTTTTTGTAGGCCTGGTGTATGCACATCATACCGAACATCTAAAACGCATATGGTATATAACTGTCATAATTGGAATAGCAGCCGGTTTATATGGACTGAAACAACTCCACTTTGGATATTCTGAAGCGGAGAAAATCTGGTTTAACAATATAAACTTTACTACACTTTTCATTCAGGGGATCGCACGTCCGTTTTCCTTTTTCCAGGCTCCCGTTGCGTTTGCCGATTATCAACAGCTGGCCATTATCGGGGCTCTCACACTCAGCGGCATGCGGACACGTTTCTCTAAATTTTTTCTCCTTTTTGTCCCTCTGTTTTTCTATGCCGTGCTCATTACATCGGTACGCTCAAGCTGGATCGGAATAATGATTACTTTCGTTCTTTGGTTCACTCTTTTTCATATCAGAGGAAATAAACAACGAGTAACAATAATGGCAGTATCATTTTTTGGATTCGTTTTGTTTGAATTTCTTAAAGGGACAGTTGATGCTGGGTTGTCGATCGGAGGATTCTTCGATCTAATAATGCGAGTAATACCAAAGCAGCAATACATCGACCTTCTGGTTACCAATCGCACCACCGCTTTAGAAAATCCCCTTGGTGAACATTCCCTGATTTCGCGATTCGTTCTCTGGAAATTTCTTTTCACATCATCGATAGATCCCATATATGGTCTTGTTGGACGCGGACTCGGAACTTTGAAGGCGGATTCGTTATATATGACTTATCTGGCTGAATTCGGGTACCCGGGTTTACTATTTATAGTTTTAATAATTTTTTCTTTCGTAAGAAAAGGTGTCTATTTGATGGACACAGCGCAAGATTCGGATATTCGAATGATAGCAAAAGGCGTCACCTCACTCAACGTTGTATTCGCGATAGTCAGCCTTACCGGCACTCATATTCATTACTTTCCGGGAGACATTTATTTCTGGTTTTGGAATGGGGTTTTGATAATGATATATTCGAACCGTAACTCTCAACCAAATGCTAAGTATGAAACTGCTGATAACTCTTGATTTTCCGCCCGAACACGGAGGTATACAAAGACTGCTGAAAAATATGGTACAAAGCAGTTTTTCCGACAATGACGTGTTGCTTATCGGGTGCGAGCCGCGGAATGTTAATCATCTGGACTCCCTTCCCGGAAAGCATATTCGCAAATCTTTTTTTGGCGCGAAACTCAATAAGAAACTGTCATTATTTTTTCTTATTCCGTCTTTTCTAAAAATTATCAGAAATACAAAGGAGCCCGTTGATGTTGAATGCGCAAATGTATATGCCGCCGCTGTTCCGTGGCTGATATCGTTTCTAGTCGATCAACCTTACAGCGTCAATGTGTTGGGAACCGAAATAATCGATGTGTCCAAATCAAGAATCAAGCATTTTTTATTCCGAAGTATTCTCGTGCGCGCCGAGAAAATATTCATACTTACAGATCATATTGGAACACTTTTAAGTCGCGAGAAGCTGGGCGGTAACGTAGTCAAAAGGTATCCACGAATTTCTCTACCATTGCATACTTCGAAAGTAAACTTCAAAGATCGAATGTATAACATCTTATCTGTAGGAAGGCTTGTTCCTCATAAGGGACATCATATTCTGATACAATCTGCAGCTCTGCTTCCTACCGATCTTCCCTGGAGCATACACATAGTAGGGGACGGCTCACAAAAAAATGATCTTATGGATCTAATTAACAGGTACAATTTAAAGCCTCGAATTTTTATTCATACGAACCTTAACGATCAGCAGGTTAAAAACCATTACTTAAATGCCGGTGTGTTTTCATTTCCATCGCTGGAAAGCGCCTCGGGAGTTGAGGGTTTCGGTCTTGTCCTGCTGGACGCCATGGCCCATGGTCTGGCAATAGCAGCAAGCGCATCAGGCGGTATTCCCGAGGTATTAGATTACGGCAATTGCGGACGACTCGTTTCGCAGGGAGATGCCTTTGAACTAAGCAATGCTTTTAAGGAAATTTGGAAAGATCCACGGGCAGCTAAGAAAAGAATCAATGCAGGTTATAAACATGTTAGAAAATTTTCCTTAAAAGAAGAATGCGACGCATAAATGAAACGGATCGTTTTCCTAAATCACTGGGCGGCGAATATGGGCGGAGCGGAATACTCTCTTTTGTCCCTTTTGAAATATGCCTCCAAATATTTTGAATGTATTTTAATTACAACAGAAGACGGCCCCCTGGTTGAAAGGTCAAAAGAGTATGGAGTCTCCCACATCATTGTTCGGTGCACAAAAAATGTAGAAAGCTTGCGCCGAGATTCTATCATTCCCGCCTTCTTTAAAAATATACCCGCGGTTCTTGGGTATCTGGGCTTTCTAATACGATTGTATCGCAAGTTGTGTGTAATCAGGCCGGATTTGATACATGCAAACGTACCCAAATCTCATATAGCCCTTGGAATTTTATCCCTGACGGGACTTCGCTCACCGGGGTTAATTCACATTCGCGAGATTTTTAACAAATCTTCTGTGCCGTATCATATTTATTCTATTCTTTTTTCGAAGCTTTGGGGTATAGCAGTATCAAAAGCCGTCTATGATGCCCTGCCTTTTTCCCTGAAAAAACGAAGCTCCGTTATTTATAACGGCATATGTATTCCCGCAAAAGTTCCCAGGCACAGAAATAAACGTATGCTGCGATTAATATATCTGGGAAGAATCGTGCCGTGGAAAGGATGTCGGGAGCTTATCGAAATTGTAGAAAACATCAGGCGAAGCAGACAGGCTAAGGTTTTTCTCACACTTGCGGGAGACACGACATACTGGAGTGAAGAGTACCGTATTAATTTACAGAATCGCGTTCGAAATTCCGATTTGCTAAATGATTATGTACAGATTTTAAACCATCAGGAAAATATAGGAGAGCTGTTTGCAGAGCACGATATTTTCTGCACAGCTTCATACAATGAACCGTTTGGTAGATCAACTGCTGAAGCACAGGCCTTCGGTTTACCGGTAATTGCCTATGATTCAGGCGGAGTAAAGGAGATTGTAGACCATGGGGTAACCGGTCTTCTTGTTGAACAGGGAAACACAACGGCATTCCAACAGGCGCTTATTAAATTGTACAAAGATCGCCGACTATTGGAAAAGATGGGCATGAACGGAACTCGACGCGCCGCTTTAAAATTCGATGAAGAAAAACAAGGAATCGAACAGGTAAACTACCTCAGACGGGCAATACACTAAACAATTTACTATCTAGATTATGAAAATTGCTCTTTATAACCCTCGCTTGGCATTCTTCAGCAACGATTTAATCTGGCGATTACTTATTGATTTCTGATCGGCCGGTTCCGCCTGGTAACGATCACAAATGAAAGTTTCATGTCCCCCGTAAGAAACCACACCATCGGTTCCACCTGAGCGTTTTTTGCGGTACTCAACGCACTTTCCTCGCAGCTTACAATTAAAACATGAAGCTTCCTGTTCTCTCCCAGTTCTATCAAAACCTTTTCTCTCAAGTCTTGAATCTTTACGCCCCATCTCATAGGCACCGGCCAGACCACGGTTTTTGTTAACAAACCGATCGTGATCATAACTGTAGTTCATATTTTCTCCCTTATTAAAAGTCTATCTGAAAATAATAACTTTCGGATAATTCATGCCCGATTAGCTCCAACTTCCGGCCAAAAGCATTTCACCTTCTCAACCAGTTCGGTCGCGTTTTCCACTCGTGATACATCAATTCGAACTATCTGATCGCGATTTTTATTGACCCATCTTGTTACGATTTCCTGCTCCGGAAAGTCGGATGCTTCAGGGTTCAATTTCTCTGAGAAAAAGAAACGATCTACAAACTGAACAAATGAACTTTCATCTGAAAAGTCCTGAAGAAACGGTAACAATGAGACCTTTTGGTCCTTTCTGAAACACACCGCCATACCTTTGTTCGAATCGGCATGAGGCAGCAGGAAGAGGGCATCGGGAATAGGATGAAACTGTCCTTTCCGCTCCCCAACCTCCATCTGAGTATTTAGTCTTGGGGCGTATTTTTTGATTAATCTATATTCATACAATAAACTTTCCAGTTCGGAGCCACATTCGTATACGGTTAATCGATATGCTTCATTGCGAAGTTGGATCAGTTTTTCCGGAGATTCTTCACTTGGTCTGAAATAACTCATGAGTCTTTTACGTACATTTTTCGCCTTACCTACATAGATGTACTCTCCTGAGCTGTCGGAAAAGCCGTAAACTCCAGGACCGCAGGTCGCCTTGAGAATATCGCTGTAGCTAAAGTTCTTGTTTTGCCAATTTACAGCAACCAAATGCTGTTCATCCCATGATTCCAAATCGGCTTTGCCGAATATACCTTTATCCATTATTCTGCGTATCAGCTCCCAGATGCATTCGGCATAGGCTTCTCCCTGCGCGAGCACTGAAGGCATCAGGGGGGTGCGGGAGAATAACTGTTCGTAGATTTTCTCCAGGTTCATGGGACGACTTACAGGTATTTCGGCAGCCTTGCACAGGTAACTTAACACCACGGTATCATCAAGCATGCTTTCGCCGGCTCTCAGAGACAGACGTGACCATAGTCCCTGGTCGCGTGAAGAGAAGAAAACAACGGTTTTATTTTCCAGCAACTGAAGAAGACTCGTTACAGTAGAGTTCAGATCCCCTTGTAACGAACAGTCCTTGGGGTGTAAAAGCTGTTCTCTTTCACTTTCGGGAATATGGTTTACATCCATAAGCCATTGTGACCTGACAAGCGACGGTACATCAAAAAGAGTCCAAATGGAAACGTGCATTATCTCCCGAGCTCTTTCTCCCCGACCCGAAAGAAGGTAAACCGCCACCCAGGGTTCTTCGTTTAATCCGGAGTTGTCTGCTTTACTGTCCGCTGCAACTATACGCCATAAACTGTTCTCATACAGGCATCGCCCGTCCGATTGTAGTATTGCGTTTACCGCAATATGAGCAAGATGTTTATCGGGAGTTTTGAATTTCAGAAAAGTCTCGGCCAATGTCGATGAGCTTACCCCGTCGGGATACCGGCGTATATAGTCGATTATTTCTTCGTGTATTGTTTTGTCACCCATTTTACCACATTTTCTACTTGTTTTTGCGATTCTTACATGATATCCAATTATTACGTTTAAGCCACAGTGCAATCAGCACTCCTGTAAAAAACCCTCCAAGATGAGCCCACCAGGCGATATTTTCGGCTCCGGCACCGGCAACTCCGCGATATTGAATGAAGACCCATACCAGCAGAAAAATAAAGGACGGCACCGGTAATATAAAGAACGGCGGCAGCCATACTAAAATACGAGCGAAGGGGACTAATACAAAATGCATTCCCATAATTCCTGCTATTGCACCACTTGCCCCTACTATAGGAATTTGAGAGTACGGATCACTGATTGCCTGAACCAATACCGAAACAGCACCAGCGACAAGATAGCTGATAAGAAAGATTGTGCTGTGCATCCTGTATTCAACCGCATTGCCGAAAATCCATAGATACCACATGTTTGAAATAAGATGAAACAAACCGCCGTGAAGGAAAAATGAGATGCAAAGCAGCTTGACCATCTCTACGGTTTGCATGCCCGGGTGAAATATGGAGTGTATAAAATCCAGAGGAACGAAACCACTGAAAAGTTGAGGCCTCATCACCTGATAAGCAAATACGGTTAGTATACCCGCCAGCAGTAATCCGGTAACGGGCGATATATGTTTAGGATGTGAATTACAGGTAAGTGGTACCATGGTTTAATTGTCCGACCTTTCACACGATTCGGCATCACAAATTTGTAAAATAGTCTGTTCCAAAAGAGTTTAAATCCTCTTACCTTCAAGTTAAAAAAAACAGCCTTCCTCTTTTAGAATCGTGTTCGTACAGATACGATCTCTCAAACTATCGTTCACCCCCGAGGGCGTTGGACAAAAGCAGGAGAATCAATATTTCAAATTTTGCGAAACGCAAAGAGTCTTTCTTATTGTCTATTGCGAAAATAATTTGTATACTTTGCTATTATGAAGCGAATTTTCTCTTGCCAAACCGGAATGACATATATATATTGGTTTTGTAAAGTCTTTTACCACTCTTTTCGTAAGAGTACATGTTTAGCTCCGGTCAAGACGGCATGAAATTTGATCCTGAGCGTATTGATATGAAAAGCAGCCATATACATTTTGAGCATAGATTTTTTTCATTTCACTTACAAAAACAGGGAGGAGTGGTTTTACCATGGCAAAAATCACTAAAAGTCAGCTTCTGAAGCTGCAAAAAAAGTACAAAACCGATGCTGCAATCGGAGAACAGTTCAGCATCACTCGTCAAGCCGTCCATCAGCTGCGTAAAAAATACGGAATTGAATCGGTTGCTGCCAAGAATGAGGAACGAAACCAGCAGATACTGGATGCCTATGATAAGGGAATGTCCGGTACGGCGCTTGCCAAGAAGTTCGGCCTTTCGATATCTCAGACCTACCGTATTATAAAGGAAGCCCGTGGAGAGGCTCCGCAGGTTTCGCCGGCCGCAAAGAAAAAGTCCGCGCCAAAAAAGAAGGCTGCTCCCAAGAAAAAGGCAACTAAAAAAGCGGCGCCAAAAAAGAAGGCCGCGCCAAAAAAGAAAGCCGCCAAGAAGGCACCCGCTGCGAAAAAAGCCGCAAAGAAAGCTCCGGCAACAAAAAAGAAAGCCGCTCCTAAGAAAAAAGCAACTAAAAAAGCGGCGCCAAAAAAGAAGGCCGCGCCAAAAAAGAAAGCCGCTCCTAAGAAAAAGGCTCCTGCGGCCAAAAAAGCTCCCGCCGCTAAGAAGAAACCGACGACAAAAAAGAAAACTACCAAAAAGGCCGGACGCAAAAAGAAATAAGCGAAACGTATTTTGTTTCAGTACCAATAAGAGGCTCATGACCGTTTTTCATGGGCCTTTCTTTTATCATTTTTTCCGGTTTTATCCAAATGCTCTCTTCAAAAAACATCGGGCGATCTGTCTCACTGGCTGCATTAATTATGGCCGGTTCAAATCTTCTGAGCCGTGTACTGGGATTTGTGCGCGTCCAGGCACTTGCTACAATCGGAGGTACATCCTCCGCAGTTGACGCGTACAGTTTTTCGTTCACCATTCCCGATATTATCAACCATTTTCTAGCGGGGAGCGCGTTATCGATAACTTTCATTCCTATATTTCAATCCTACATGTTAAAAGAGCGAACACAAAAATCATGGTATGTGTTCTCAAACATTCTTACCATCGGCACGATACTTTTCGTTTTGCTTATCGGTTTATCTTTTCTTTACACCGAGCCATTTCTTAGAATTGCCGCCGGTAAAAACATCGTAGAGGACCCGGAAAAGTTCGCCCTGACTCTTCGACTCACAAGGATTATTCTTCCCGCCCAACTTTTCTTTTTCTGGGGAGCACTGCTAAACGGCGTTCAATATGCCCATAAGCGATTTCTTCTTCCCGCACTCACTCCGCTTCTTTACAACGCCTGCATCATAGCAGGAGGCGTACTACTTAACCGTTATCTGGGTGTGGCGGGTTTTTCCTGGGGCGTTTTGGTTGGCGCTTTCATTGGCAATGTGGCCGTCCAGATACCCGGTGCCATGCGTGTCGGAATGAAATTTCGTCCCGTGATCAATCTAACCGATAAAGATCTGATTCGTTATGTGGCGATAACTCTTCCTTTCATGCTTGGTATCAGCATGACATTCTCAAACGAACTTCTTTTCCGGATTTTTGGCAGTACCATTCCTAATGGAGACGGAGCGCTGGCAACATTGGATTACTCATATAAGATTATGTTCCTGCTTGTCGGTATATTCGGGCAGGCTTTTGCCGCCGGGCTGTATCCTTTCCTTTCTCAGCTGATCGTCGAGAAGAGGTTTTCGGAAGTTGCCGCACTCCTTAATCGTATGCTTACCCAGACCGGTGGGCTGCTTTTGCCCGTTTCCGCAGTTATGATCGCGGTAGCGGTCGATATCGTAGCCGTGCTTTTGCAGTGGGGGCAATTCGATGCAAAGTCAACCCTCTATACAGCGCGGCCATTGGAAATGTATATGATCGGAGCATTCTTCTGTGCTGGAGTCCTGATTATAAATCGCGTCTTTTACGCCATGCAAAACACAATCCTTCCCCTGATCGTAAGTACATCAGCGGTTGTTTTATCTTTACCATTATTTTTTGTTCTTTCAAGTCGATTGGGAGCCCAGGGTGTAGCACTGGCATCATCATTGAGTATGCTGATACAATTTACGGCGATGTATATAATCTGGTATAGAACATTTCCCGAGAGCAGACAAGCACAAACTCCTGTGGGTAAGCTGTCGATAATTCTATTGATATCAACTGGCGGTATGGGGCTCTCGATGATTCTTCGAGGTTTTATACCGCCTTTTTTGCAGGATATACAATCGGTTCATGTGCGACATTTTCTAACAGGCTTTCTTGCATCGGCTCCTTCACTGCTGATAATGTATACAATTCTCCAAATGAGCGGTATTATCGATTTAAAAACGATACTCAGACGTTTTCGGAAGAAGTCAAAACAGCGCAAAAGCGCATAATATCGATAATTATCCCTCATACGTGGGTCAAGCCGGAGGCAAAACAGAGAACAATATGTATTTTTGTATACCGTTTATAGTTTTAAGAATCTTTACATGTAAAAAAAGATAAACATGCCGCAAACCGAAGGTCTTTCCATAGACAGGATTATAGATCAGGCCCTGAGGGTATATAATGACTTGCCCGAAAGTGCCGGATATAAACAACAGCGACTGCAGATTTCGGAGCTGCGCAAGCGATTATCCGGAGGTAAACTTCGTCTGGCTGTTCTCGGACAGTTCAACAGAGGTAAGAGCACCTTCATTAATGCGCTCTTACAGCTGCACGTTCTGCCCGCATCCGTTTTGCCGATCACATCCGTACCAACTGTTATCACCTATGGCTCGAGGCATGAATGCACGGTATCTTTTCTGAATGATAAGCCTCCCCAAAAAGCACAGGATTCGCTTGATGCCATTAATAAACTCCTGATTAAATACGTAGCCGAGGAGAATAATCCTCAAAATCGTCTTCAGGTGGCCGATGTTACGGTGGAGTGCAGCAGTACGATTCTTCACCACGGCACGGTGCTTATCGATACTCCGGGGTTCGGTTCCACCCACATACACAACACTCAAACAACCCTTGACCTTCTTAGTTCCTGCGACGCCGCACTTTTTCTTCTTAGCGCCGATTTGCCGATTACTCAACTCGAAGTTGATTTCCTGAAGAATGTTCAGAAACACGTGCCGCGAATATTTTTCATATTCAATAAAACCGACCTTCTCGGCGGTGAAGAGTTGGAGAAAACGCAAAACTACATACGTGGTATCCTGAGTAGAGAGCTGCCGTTGACAGGAGACATTCGTTTGTTTCCCGTTTCGGCAATACAGGCTGAGCGAAGTAAGTACGGCGATAAGATGTGGGGGGCAAGCGGGATGGAAGTTATAAAAACAGAAATAATCGATTTTATGCTTCGGGAAAAATATTTCACTCTTGCAGAGGCACTTAACAGCAAACTGCACTCGGCACTTTCCCATACCAGAAAACTTCTTGATTCCGAGAAACAACAGCATATTGACAGCTTAGAAAAAATTGCCGGAACGATTGAGGATATAAAAAAGTTCAGTACTCATATCAGAAACGAAATCGATAAGGAAAACGAGCTTTTTTCTGTCGAGCGTAAAGCATTTCACCAACGAATCGGCAGTCTTTTGAATTCGCGAATCGAGGGCGCGCTGCAAAAGGATTATGATTATATCGAGCAATTACTGTCGGAGGCGCCACCGGGTAAAGGACAGATTAAATTGGTCTGGAATTCTCTTGAAAAGATTACAAAGGAGATATTTGAAAGTGTTTTCAAAGAAATGAAAAATGCGATCATTCGACCGTTGCTAAATGCCGAAACTGCCCATCGCAGACAGCTAAACAAAATAATGGGTAACTGTAAAAGCAAAGAATGTTTTCCCGCCGAACTGGAGCTGCTTGATGAACCGGATCCGGAGGAAATCGAAGCGCTCAGGGGTGAATACAGTTGGGAATTCCCGCCGTTCCCATCATTAGCCGAAATTAGATTCTCTCTTTTCGAGTCTACTGAAAAAAGACGAGAGCAGGCTAAACAACAGATAAAAGAACAACTAAACGAACATTTTAAAGGAATTACTACAGATCTGGAGGAAATGGTAAGATCGATAATAGATCAGTCAATGGAGAGGCTTTTGGAGCGCTTCAACAGAAGATATAACAACATAAAGTCAATACTGTCCGAGCAACTTGGCACTCTCGAAGACAGGCTTAAACATGAAAAAGAAAAACATACTCCGCAGATAGAGAAACTTGACGGTTTTGCCCGAAGGATAGCAGATGTGGAAAGAATGCTGGTTTAGGGCTCCTGTTGATATATACCAATGGAAACTTTAGAACCGGCCTGATTCACTTGCTCTTCATCTCTTTTTCATCTTTCTCCAGCTCGGTTTTTCTTTCCTTTGCGTACTTGCAATCATCATCATCACTGCTTTTATTTCCGCATTCGGAGAATTCCAGATAATAGTCCCAAGCCTTGCGCGCTTCCATAAGAATACTGGCGTTGCGATCTACATAGGTGTACTGTCGATCCATTGAGTTTGCCAGATCAAAAAGCAGTTCTTGTCGTAGTTCGGGTGTTTGAGGTATTACCGAACCTTTGTTGGAACTCAGAGCTGCGTTTAACCTGTCGTGTGCTTCGATATACAGCGCCAGTTTGAAATAAATTTGCCCCAGATATGCATCTATGGCCGGATCAGAGTAATCCATGCGAAGTTTTTCCAGAATGGAGCGAGCCTTTGTATACTGGTCAAGATATTTAAACAGCAGAAAAGCGCGTCGGATTTGGGCCTCAAGATACTCATTTGCGATTCCTCCATCCTTCACCGACGGTACAAGTTCGTAGATAGTCACCGCCTCTTTCCATTGTTTCTGGTCTTCCAGCTCTCTTGCTTTCTCCAGAAGCGAAACCGAAACTTGCTGAGCGAATGCGGGCGGACGGAGACCAAAGGAAGAGTGGAAAAAATTCAATACGGATATTCCCAGAGCTGCGCATGAGATTATCAGTGCCAATGTCGGATAAAAACGCTTGAAGGAGAAGGGAACCCGAACCTTTTGGCCGTTTCCCCACGCATTGTACGATTGCAGACATACCTGCAGGCTTTCTTCGATCTCTTTAGCACTTCGCGGCCGATGATCTTTCTTTTTGGACAGAAGTTGCAGCACCAGCTCTTCTGTAAGTGGACTGATGGAAGGTCTGGTTTTGGTTGGGTGAATGTATTTACATTCTTTTATGCGCTCGATTAGCTGTGTAAGATTGGATGCGCTAAATGGTTTTTGCCCGGTCAGGACCTCATAAAGCACGATTCCCAGCGAGAAGAAATCGCTCCTGACATCAAGCTCAGCTCCCATAAGCTGCTCGGGAGACATGTAATGAAATGTCCCCACTATCATGCCCTGCATCGTGTTCGAAGTGATATTCAGTGGTTTTGCAGCCCCAAAATCCATCAACTTGACTGTTTTATCGGGCAAAACCATGATATTTTCGGGTTTTATGTCTCTGTGAAGTATACCCCTGATCTTATCTTTATGCGGGCCCTCGATAGTCACATGATGCGCGTAATGAAGTGCCCGCACGATTTGGATCGCGAACCGAAGGACATCCCGTTCATTGATACGGGGATTTGACTGGATGTAGGAGCGAAGAGTCTGACCGGCGATGTGCTCCATTTCGATATAGAAATAGCCGTCAACCTCGCCGGTATCGTACACACGCAGTATGTTTGGGTGATCCAGACGAGCGGTAAGCTGTGCTTCCTGCGTGAATCGGAAATAAAACTCCTCATCCTCCGCCAGTGAAGGTTTAAGGATTTTTACTACGCGATCGAGTTCGAAACGGCTGTTATATCCTTTATATATATAAGCCGTTCCGCCTTCATTGATCTTCTCAATTATCTCACAATTACCTATTATCTTTCCGATAAACGGGTCGGTTCGCGTTTTATCCTTAACTACAGGGGCCAAATCGGTTTGGTTTTCACCAACGTCGATCTGTGCTTTTTCGCTCGACATGTTAATCCCCGATCATCTGTCGTAATGATTTTTCAAGTGCGCCTATTCGTTTTTGAATAAGATTTTTGGCTTCCCCGAGGCTCATGCCGGGGTTTGTTCCACAGCTTGCGTAGAACTTGATTTTCGGTTCGGTTCCGGACGGACGAGCGGTCACGATGCTTCCTTCTGATAATACAAACTGGAGAACATTGGATGACGGCAAATTGATACTTCTTTCGGAGGTCTGATCACGCAAATTCCGAACCATACCCGTCTTATAATCTCTGATTAAAACCGTCTGTTCTTCACCTATTTGAGCAGGGGGATCATTTCGCAGTTTCGCCATCAGATCTTTCATGATCTGGTTACCCGCCGATCCTTTGAAATACTTGGATATCAGTTTTTCTTCGAAATAGCCGTATTTTTCATAGATTTCGTTTAAACGGTCAAATATTGTCTTTCCCTGAGAAGAATGATAAAGGGCCATCTCGGCAGTCATTGTCGCGGCGGAAACCGCATCCTTATCTCGGGTTTGAGTCTCCAATAGATACCCATAGCTTTCTTCGCCGCCAAAAACATACTCAAGCTCTCCGCCTTCCTCCTCAAACTGCCTGATTTTCTCACCAATGTATTTGAATCCGGTCAGTGTATCGAAGCATATCGCTCCATATGACCGGGCGATTCGTGTTTGAAGCTCGGTTGTCACTATTGTTTTTACGAAAGCGGGTTTAGCAGGAAGAGTACCCAGCTCCTTACGGGTCGAGAAAATGTAGTCTGCAAGAAGTGCACCGAGTTGATTTCCGCTCACCAGGCGATACTCACCTTTTACAGGAACGGCAATTCCCAATCGATCGGCATCCGGATCGGTACCCATAACCAGATCGGCATCGATTTTTTTTGCCAGATCCAGCGCCATTTTCATAGCGGATGCTTCTTCGGGATTGGGAAATTCAACCGTAGGGAAATCTCCGTCTGGCTCCTTCTGTTCCTCCACAAAGGTTACATCGATACCCATCTCACCCAGCGCCCTGGAGACCGGCATCGCGCCCGTGCCGTGAAGTGGTGTAAAAACCACGGTCAAATCCTTGCCTTTTTCGCGAATAAGATCGGGGCGAAGGGCCAGCCCTTTTATCATCTCGATAAACGGCTCATCGACTTGCTTGTCGATCATCAAAAGCAACCCTTGCTCACGCGCCTTCTCATCATCCATATCGACTATTTCTGAAACCGAATTGGCCTCCTTAACTATTCCGACATCGTGAGGAGGAATCACCTGCCCGCCGTCGGACCAGTATACTTTGTAGCCGTTGTACTCCGGAGGATTGTGGCTGGCAGTAACAACGATTCCGGCTGTTGCCCCTAGGTGTCGTACTGCAAAAGACAATTCGGGAGTTGGGCGCAGGGAGGTAAAGAGCCAGGTTTTTATTCCGTTACCGCACAAGACTCTGGCGGCTTCCAATGCAAACAGATCGGAAAAACGGCGGCTGTCATAGGCTATTACCGCCGATGCGCTCTGTTTATCAACCGCCTTGAGGATGTAATTTGCGACTCCCTGAGTTGCCTTCTTTATATTGTAGGAGTTGATTCGGTTTGATCCTCCCCCGATTATTCCTCTCAATCCGCCGGTCCCGAAAGCAAGATCCGAATAAAAACGCTCATTGAGTGCTTCCATATCGTTTGCTTCCAACAGTGCCGAAATTTCCTTTCTGAACAGCTCGTTTTTTTCAGCATCCACGTAGGCACGAGCTTTTGAAAGAATCATCTCAGAATCCATGTCTATAAACTCCTGTATTTTAAGATTCGTGCGGAAAAACATTACCGAAGTGATAAAATACATTCAAGGACGGTGCCTACAGACCGGATATGATACCTCCAATAGAATCAGGATAATTCATTGAGTGAGGAAAGTGCTTTTTGCAGATCTTTTACGACATAGGGTTTGTTGATTACTCCGGAAAAGCCAAACCGTTTATAGTCTTCTATGACATCCGACTGCGTATAACCGGTCGAGAGGAGCGCTTTGACCTGTGGGTTAACCGCTTTAAGTTTATTTATTGTCTCCAAACCACCGACGCCTCCGCGTATAGTCAGATCTAAAATCAGGATATCAATCGGGTTATCAGAAAGCAGAGATTCTTTGTATTCTTTAAGCGCATCTTTCCCATCCGGGACAAGTACAGGTTCGTATCCAAGCATTTCGAGCATCTCACCGGCAATTTCCAGAATAAACTCCTCATCATCCATAACCAGTACCCTTCCGCCGCTGGTTGGGGCTTTTCCCGTCTCGATAAATTTTTGTGTTATATTTTCCAGACAGGCGGGTAGATAAATCGTAAACTCGGCACCACTGTTTTGTTTGCTGCTTACCCTGATTATCCCCTCGTGTTTTTCGATTATCGATTTACAGACGTGCAGTCCCAGCCCGGTTCCTTCTTTTTTGGTGGTAAAGAAAGGATCAAAGAGTCTGTCGATATGCTCCCGGGGAATACCGGGACCGCTGTCTTTTACCGTTATGTATACATAGGGAATGGGCCTTAGACCTATTCTCACTGCTTCATCAATCTCGATATTGCGTGCATGAATCTTGATAACACCATCTTCCTTTATCGCCTGTTGCGCATTAATGATGAGGTTCTGGACAACCTGATGTATCTGATTGGAATCCATTACGGCGTTATGAAGGTTTTCCGATATATCCTGCTCGCATCGTATACGCGAGCCGCTGAAACTAAACAGGACAGCTTCAAGAAGCATCGGCCTTACAGCACTTAACTGCATGGTTGATTCTTTTTTCCTGGAGATACTCAGTAGTTGGAGCGCAAGGCTTTTTGCCCGATCATGTACTCCAAAAACCCTGTCCAGGTAAAATCCGGTCTTTTCCCCATTGTCGTTTTCGATACTCTGTTTTACAAGCTCCATGTATCCGTACATACCACTAAGCAGATTATTAAAATCGTGAGCTATTCCTCCCGCAAGTGCGGCAACAGACTCCAGTTTTTGTGCCTGGACCAGTTTATTTTCAAGCTCCTTTCTTTCGCTCACATCTTCCAGTATGATTCCTACTCCCCGATCCGGGATCAAAAAGCTCCTTAAGGTGAAGCAACTTCCGAATTTTCTACTACATTTACAAACTGGAACAAAAGAATACTTTTCTCCGTTTTCGAGCGCGATGTTTTGAATCTGTTGGCGTAACTTGTTACACTGGAAAAAAGAGATAAGCCGACTCAAGTCGTAACCTGTCGGCTTTCCAGAAAAATTACTCATCATTTTAAGAGCGGCGGGATTGGCATCAACCACTCTCAGTATGTTTTTGTCGTCCCTATGAAGCACCACCAATCCCATTCCCATATGTTGAATGATATTTTTGTAATCGATTTCATTTGAACAGATGTGATTTGTCGGAGACTTGGACTTTTTTGCCATTATCTTGATTCCATGTATGTCTATTTGAGAATGTATGCACTTTTTTGAGTATATCTCTTTCTTTTTCTAAAAATCCAATTTCATTTTTCGCATAACTCTTCCGAGGGGTTCAGCCGTTCTATATCGATCACCATCGCCACTTTACCACTGCCTGTCACGGCGGCGCCGCTGAACAACTGTCTGCTTTGTGAAAGACCTATTATGTCCTTTAACACTACCTGCTGGATCGTACGGACTTCATCCACTATCAAGCCTGTTTCTTTATTTTTGCTCTTTATAGCTACAACTATTTTTTTCCTTCCGTGGGCATCGGTTTTCAGCTCGAAATATTCATCAAGATTCACCAGCGGCAGCAGCCTTCCCCTTCTCTTTACACACAAACCCCTTCCGGCCACATCGGTTACATCCTCACTTATCAGATCGAACGTTTCCATGACACGCTCCAAGCCAATAACATACTCCTGTTCACCTACGGCCAAAATCATTCCCATTATAATCTGTGTACCTACCGCCTTTGGTAACACAATCTTGAATTCGGAACCTCTTTGTGCATGTGTCTGGACCGATATTACCCCGCCGGCCTGTTCAATATTTTGCTTTACTACATCCATTCCAACTCCGCGGCCCGAAATATCGGTAATTTTTTCGGCCGTGGAAACACCGGACATAAACAACAGGTCGATGATGTTTTTTTCAGTCAGGTTGTCGCTTTCTTTCGCAAATCCCATCGAGACAGCTTTTTGTTTGAGAGCATCCATGTTCAATCCGCCCCCGTCGTCTTTTACCGCCAAAACTACATTCTCCGCATCTTCCCTGAACGAAACTGTAACTAGCCCCTCGGGACTTTTGTTGTTCTTCTCCCTGATAGAAGGCGGTTCTATACCGTGATCGGCTGCGTTTCGCACCATGTGAATCAGAGGAGCTTCCAGCGTTTCCAGCAGACTTTTATCTATTTGAAGTTCCTCACCGAAGATCTCGGTATGAATTTTTTTCTCTTTAACAACGGCTATATCTCTTACAATCCTGGGGATTTTTTGGGTAATTCCTTTCACGGAAACTTTTCTTATCGACATTATGCTGTTTTGTAAATCTTGTGAGAGTGAGTTGAAAGATTCATTTACATGACGAAATTCCGTTAGTATAGAATGATCCGCACCGGAAGTTGCCAGCCGCTTGCGCAGGTATTCAAACATCTCTCTCACTACTATCAGTTCCCCTACATATGCAAGAAATGAATCGATGTTGTCTTCTGAGATGCGCAGTGTCTTTGGTGATACAGGCGCAGGCGCTGCTGCTGTTTCTTTTTGTTTGCCTGAAGAATCGGTTATTTGCTTATTTTTTTGTTCGGATTCTTTCCAACTTCCTTCCGCAATCAGTTTTTCCAGAGATTCGGTCAATATTTCCTTCAACAGGTTGTCGAACCCAACGGTGGATATCATTGTTTCGTAATCATCGATCATTTTGCGTATGCGTGCAATACTGTTTTCATCGTCCGCAAGATCCTCGATTTGCTTAAGAAGCAAGAAAATCTCTTCTGAAGTATTATCAGGCATGTATCTATCGAATGTAGTAGCAACAAGATCACATAGTTTACTTACCGGCTCTGGTAGAGAGCTTGATCCTACCTTTTGAATTTGCTTTTTCTTTACCGGATGAACTTTTTGAATCAAATCCTTGAGTTGAGCTATATCTGTGGAACAGTCGCAGTTACTCGCTTCGGAAGCTGCGCAAAGGGATTGTATAAGTTCGTTGATAGCTTCCCAATGGCTTTCCAGCTGGGATTGCGAGTTTTCGCCGGCCGATAAAACCGTTTGTACCAGCTCTTCATACTCTTTTTCATCCTCAATCTCTTGCTTACCCGCCTGGACCCGATTAAGCATAAGCTTGATTTCATCGGTTCCCGCGATCAGAATGCTGATAATATTCGGATTTGCAACTATCCGCCTCGATCTCATATTGTCCAGAAGTGTTTCTAAAACATGAGCAAGGCCTTTTATTTTTAAAAATCCGAAATAAGCGGCATTTCCTTTCAGAGAGTGTATCGGTCGAAATATTGTGTTGATTATTGTTTCATCCCTGGGATTTTCCTCAAGACTAATAATAAGACTTGGTATTTCCTCTATTCCCTCCAGGGATTCCGCGATAAACTCGGCAAGCATTTCCGGATCAAATTCCGTTTTTTTCATATCCTCATTCCCCATCTGCGCTTTTCTTTCCGGATGCGGACAGTGCCTCAAGCTTACGGCACCAGCGTTCGAGTCGCTCATAAGATCTTTTCACCGATTCGGTCAATTCACCTATGTCTGTTATCGGTTTGAAAATGCAGTCATCCGCGCCCCTTCTCATACAGGCAAGAGCATTTTCCAGTCTTACCTGTCCTGTAATCATAATTACCCTTATCATTGGATACTGCTTACGCACCTCGCCCAGCAGCTCCACTCCATTCATCCGAGGCATCATTATGTCACTGATTATTATGTCTACACGCGTATTCTCCAGAAAACTTAAGGCCTCAATTCCATCCGCCGCCTCGAAAGTTGAAAAGCCCTGTGCTTTGAATACTCTGCAAAGACTCTCTCTGATCGTTTTCTCATCATCAACTATCAGCATTGCTTTACTCATTATTATTTTTCTCCGACAGGCAATGTAATTATAAACTGCGCTCCCCCAAGGGGGTTGTTTTGCGCCTTTATTGTACCTTCGTATTCTTCGATTATACCCTTTACAATCGATAGGCCCAGTCCGGTGCCTTTTTCCGGCGGTTTTGTGGTAATAAACGGCTCCCAAATGCGATCGATCATTCCAGGCGGAATACCGCTGCCGGTATCGGATATCTCCACTCTCACCGCCTTCTGATCGTGTGTAGTTACTATAAAAAGTCTTCCCCGATCTTCCATGGCATCCGCCGCGTTTATGACCAGGTTAATGATTACCTGTTCGAATTTTTGCCGGTTTATTTTTACAGGGGGCAAGCCGGGATCAAATTGCTTCTCCACACTGATATCATATTTGAGCCTGTTTGCGCATAGTGCAAGTCCCTGATCGATCACCTGGTGCAAATCGCACAGGTCCAGGCGCTCATCCGACTGTCGCGCATAACCTTTCATTGCACCGGTAATTGCCGTTACCCGCTTCACACCCTCACGAATGCCGTTTATAAGCTGCTGTATCAATTCCAAATCGATTTGCCCCCAACATGCGTTCTGCTCGTCGGACTGGACCTTTATCAACGCCTTGATTTCCTCCCACAGCAGTTCAAAAGTCTGGATAGAAACGCTGATCGCGGTTGTGGGGTTGTTTATCTCATGAGCGACTCCGGCCGAAAGTATTCCAAGGGTCACCAGTCTATCCGCGTGAATTAAAGCCTTGGCCCTTTCACTTGCGAGAGCTTCCATCTTCTCGGCATACAACCGATTTTCGCGACTTATGTTTGCGAGTTTTACATGCGTGCCCACGCGAGCAAGTAGTTCTCTGGATTCAAAAGGTTTTGGTACATAGTCCACTCCGCCGGCCTCAAAGCCCTTAAGGACCGAACTGGTTTCATCCAGAGCGGATATAAAAAGAACCGGAATTTCGGCGGTTGCCGGATCTTGCTTGAGCTTTCGGCATGTCTCATAGCCGTCCATTTGCGGCATCATTATATCAAGAAGTATCAGAGCCGGAGTTTTTTCTTTTACCCGCTCCAAAGCCTCCCGGCCGTTGTATGCGGTGACTACGGAATAATCGTTTTTCAGGAGGATCTTACTTATTACCGACACATTTACCTGGTTATCATCGACCACCAGAATTGTATCATTTCTTTTAGATTCCATTCTACCACCAACTCTTATTAAACAACCAACTTGACTTATCTAAAAACATCTACTTTTTTAATCTGAACACAAAACGCGCTCCCTTTTCACATGAGGCATCATAGAACAAATCACCCCCGTGTATTCGCGCGATTCGCCTCGCAATGGCCAGGCTTATTCCCTGTCCTTTTGTGTGATGATTAAGGTCGGAAACAGTAAATGGTGCAAAAAGCGAGTGACGAATATCGCTGCTGACACCCGGGCCACTGTCTGAGACCGCGATCTTGACATCGGTACCTTCATCACTGCATTCGATTTGCACTGTACTGTGACTGGGAGAGAAATTAATCCCGTTTTCCACTACGCTGCTTAATGCGATATCTATAAGTTCTTCACTCAAAGGTAATTTTATTGCATCGCATTCATTCATGATTAAACGCAGACTTATATCCTTGCGCTCCGCGCAAGTACGCTTCTTGTCAACCACCATCGAGAGGACCTGCTCCACGGAAAGCTCTATCTTCTCCACTTCCTGCTCCTGCTGCAGATATAAAAACAGCTCACTTCTCTCTATCAATCCCATCAATTCTTCGGCGTTTGCCGTAATAGACGCAGCAAAGGATTTGTCCTCCTCCGAAAGATCCTGGCTCTGCTCCAGGAGCCAGGCATTTCCCAGAATACCGTTAAGCGGAGTTCTTGTTTCGTGACTTATCAGTCTGAGCATGTTGTTTTTCAGGCAGTTTAACTCTTCCACGTATCGCAGGCGCATATGTATGCGAACTTTTGCACGCATTTCTTCGATAACGAAGGGCTTACTCAGATAATCATCGGCCCCCGCCTCATAAGCGCTTAGTCTATCCTGTATCAGATTCTTTGCCGACACCACGATAATTCGCGTTTGAGCGGTGGCCGGATTCGCCTTCAATCTCCTGCATACGTCAAAACCATTCATGTCCGGCATCATTATATCCAACAAAAGAAGCTGCGGTGCAAACCTCTCAATTTCCCGCTCACATTGCGCCCCACTTTGCAGGGTTCTTACTTCATAGTCCTCTCCCAACACTTCCCGTACAATTTCGTTATTCACCGGCTCATCATCGACAGCCAATATACGCCTGAGATGTTTGGCGCCCTTTAATATGTCACCAGAATCGCACCAAATTCCCATCCTATCCCCCTATGTTCAACGGCAATGTAAAAGTAACGCTACATCCTTTATCAGGATTGTTTTTCGCCCAAATACTGCCTTTGTGAATCTTGATGATCTCTTTACATATCGCCAAGCCTAAACCCCCGCCCCCAGTCCCCTTATCGGTGCGAGAGCTTAAAGTAAACGCATCGAACACCCTGTCCAGCTCTTCAGCCGGAATACCAATACCCTGATCCGCGACGGTAATTACCGCTTCGTACATATCGGTGGTCTTTTTACGTTCAAGCTCAACGATTACCCGAATGGGTAAATTTTGTCCGTATGTAACCGCGTTATCAAGAAGTTTTTCTAAAACGATATTCAGCTGTGTTATGTCGGCTGAAATGAAAGCTTCTTGAGGTCGGGCGACAACCTCTATCTGCAGGAAATTTGTTCGCATTTTGTACTGCCGGATAAAATCGCTTATCCACTTTATTACATCAATCTTCTCCTCATCAAAGGGCAGACGCTCGGTTTCAAGCTTCGCCAGAGTGATAACATCCTCCAAAGATGTCATCAGGTTGTTCCCCGCCTCTTCGATCCGCTCGAAATAATCGGCAAGTTTTTTCGAAATTGCCCCTGCGTTTTGCTTTCCAAGGGAGGCGAAACTAAGGATAACATGCATAGGAGAGCGCAATTCATGGGACAGATTGGCCAAAAAAGCAGATTTGGCCTTGTTCGCTTCATCTGCGATTCTGTGTGCCTGCTCGATTCTCTTTAGCTGATCCTTGAGAGATTTTTCCTGAAATGCTTTTTCAACCTTTATCTTTATCACATCCATATCGAACGGCTTTTCTACAAAATCCACCCCTCCGCTACGCATAAACTCAACGGCCAACCGGATGGTACCGTGCCCGGTCATCATGATCACCGGAAGATCAAGATGCATTTCGTGGATTTGTTTCATGAATCCAAGACCGTGTAACCTGGGCATCAATTGATCGACCAGGATAAGATCAATAGTTTGCTTTTCCAAAAGTTCGAAAGCTTCCTCACCGTTTGCCGCGGCAAAAGTCTCGTGACCGTCACGTCCGAGAAATACCGCAAGAGAATGTCGGATGCTCTCTTCATCATCGATAATAAGAATCTGAGCCATACAATAGTTTTTCTTTTCGGAGCTTAAAAAAAGGAAGCAAAATTGTATCAGTGATCCTAGGCGGTTTTCAGCAAATTTTGCTCTAGATCCCAATTATACCAAGGATCTTTTCGTGTTGCAATAAAAGAATCTTGCCGATCTAAGAAAAAGTCGGAATCGGGCGAGTTTAAAAGACTATCGGCTCTGACACGTTTTGTGGAAGAAAATTGCGATTTCAAAAGCCGATGAGCCGAGAATTATCGACCACCAAAGACGTCTCTCTCATCTATATTATGGAAGTACCCGTTTTTGAGTAAAAAAGCAGGGCAAAGTGAAGGACACTTTGGAGTAGGGGCATCAGCTTTACTTTTTTGATTAAATAAATACGTTCCCGAAGCGCAGGTCCCTTTTCAAATTATATTTTCCTCTACTAACGTTACAAACCATGGACTTGGAGGACGGGTGAGTAAGTCTGACCAGAATAATCCGGAAAAAAACATCAATCCCGATGACGATCAGAAAAAAGAAGATCAGCATCCCCAGGCGCAAAATCAGGAGCAGAAGCCGAAGCCGGAGCCGGACAAACCCTTCAGGCAGGCAGTTGGACCTAAGGGGGATGAAACTGTCTCACAATCAGACAAGCAGGAGCGCGTCAGCAGATATGTTCTGGTTGTGTTGCTTATACTTGTCACTCTGGCTTTTGTACCCATAATAAGATTTTTTCTGGTGCCGGTGGTTCTTGCGGCAACATTTGCTACCCTTTTTTACCCCTTTTATCGATCTATTCTCTCTCTTTTCCGGGGTAAAAAAGGAATCAGCTCTCTGGTTTGCTGTCTGATCTTGCTTCTGGGACTTCTTGTACCCACTTATATAATGGCCCACCTGGTTGTAAGTCAGGCAATCGACTTCTATGAGGTTGCCCAACCGCAGGTGAAGGAGTTTTTACGCGAAGGACAGAACAGTCAGATCATTCAACAAATCCGCAGACTGCCCTTTGTCGACTGGTTACAGCTAAGCCGGATAGATTGGCAATCCGCCATCCAGGAAGCAGCCCGGGTAGCGGCAAGCGTTGGGACACTTGTAATCAACAAGACCTCTGCAAGCATTTTCGGCCTTATCGCCAATTTCTTCATCATCCTGTTTACGATGTTTTACTTCTTCATGGACGGCGAAGTCCTGGTGAAAAGACTGAAGTATCTTTCTCCGCTTCGAAGCGAATATGAGGAGATGATATTTTCCCGTTTTCTTCTTATCTCACGGGCAACGGTCAAAGGCACCCTCCTGATAGGATTGATACAAGGGTCGCTTGGAGCGTTTGCTCTTATGATTTTTGGAATCGATACCTGGCTTCTGTGGGGTTTTGTGATGGTGTTGCTCTCGATCATTCCGATGGTGGGCGCGTGGCTGGTGATGATACCCACCGGAATAGTACAAATCGTTTTGGGCAACGTATGGCAGGGTATCGGTATCATTGCTTTCAGTACGATTATAGTAAGCAACATCGACAATCTGATTCGCCCACGGATCGTGGGACGTGGAGCGAAAATGCATGACCTGATGATATTCTTCTCTACACTGGGTGGAATCGGAGTGTTCGGAATAATGGGATTTATCGTAGGACCCGCGATTGCGGCGCTTTTTATCACAATTGTTGATATCTATGGTGAGGAATTCCAGGCGCAGCTTACCTCCATGGAAGAATATGACGAGAGGTCGGAATCGAACTGATTGAAAAGGTCGGGAGCCAAGATCGTGAAACAAGGCAAATCTGAGTATGATTTTTATGCCGTGATTGGTCTCACCCCAGAAGTTTTTCGCTGAAGTATTCTTTCAATTCGGCAAAATCAACCGGTTTGATGAGATATCTGTCGGCACCGCATTCGGTTGCTTTTGCTTGAAGCTCCTTATCTCCTCTGCCGCTGATGACCAGTGCCAGGACAGATTCCTGCTTCTTTTTCATATCTTTAATCATCTCAAGAGCATCGCCGTCGGGAAGCGACAGATCGACAATTGCCGCTCCAAACTGTTGTGATTCATAAAGCCTCTTTGCTTGAGCGATACTTTCGGCGGTTGAGATATTGAAACCCGATTTACCCAGGAAAACATTATAGGCAAAAGCGGATGATTTGTCGTCTTCTATAACGAGAATGTGATTATTCGGCATTTTTTCCTCCTCATTCAATTTACATTGAGAATCGTAGCAAAAGCAAGCCACCCATCGGGAACGGGAAGGTAAATGTTGTATTTTGAAGGTGCTCATCGAGAATGGAGCCGATCTGATCTTGCGCCCCGGTATCATAAGATAACGATCGATGATTGCGGTTAAAATCGGCAATATATCACTATGATGAAAAAAGAGGGCGGCAAAAATGGGAAAGGATGGAATTTTTCTTAAGCGAATGACGATATGCCTGAATGTTTTTCTTCTGCTTTTCTTGCGCATGCCCAATTGCTCGACAATATCCGATCATATTTCATACGATTGGTCCGGCAGCTTCTATTGCATCAAATAAAAGCATACACAGAGGCGGTCTGTTTCAGAGTCGGCAGGCGTGTCCCGCGCACATATATATCACGCGGGACACGCCTTTACGCATTTTGGAGCTTACCGCAGCGGATAAAGCAGTGTTTTTCGAAATACAAGCCCCGAGGAATCTGTTCCAACCAAAATGTACATCCCATGGGCTATACCGGAGGGAATCGGCATATTCACAAATGAATATTCTTTGTTGGAAAGACGACTAAAACGGTTTTGTGCTACAGTTCTGCCGTTGGGCATAATCATTTTTACGGTAAGCTCATTATTTTTCCACACTGTCGCAGGCAGACCGATGGAAAGCAAGCCTTTTTGGCATCTGTATTGTATCTGCCGTGGTGAGGCTGAGACTTTTGAACGCGCAACGGGCATTGAAGATGTAGCAACTACCCATGCATGGGTAGCCGAATCGAAAGTGTACGCCCCCAACATGTAACCATAATTACCCACCAGTTCCTCTTTCCCATCGTTATTAACATCTGCACACCGAATACTTTGATACCGTATCGGCTTATCCCAACCTCCCCAGCAGGACCATCTCGGCCCGTTGGGCAACTCCTGCCATCCATCCTCCCGCGAGTATTTCCATGCCACAATACCTCCCGAACCGCGGGCAAGCACCTCTTTGGCGCCGTTGCCGTCGATGTCTCCCGCCTGGATTGTCCGATAGAATCGCTCTGAATTCCACCTTTGTTCATCAGACCACTCAGGTCCACTGGGTAGCTCCTGCCATCCATCCTGATGGTATTTCCATGCGACAATACCGGCGGCACTTCGTGCGAGCAACTCCTCCTTCTTGTCGCCGTCTATATCCGCGGTCTGAATGGTTGTATAGTATTGAGCATTATTCCAACTCCCGTCATCAGTCCAGGCCGGCCCGCGTCCAAGCTCTTTCCACCTGTTTTCAGCATACTCCCAAACATGCATACCCGCGCTTCCGCGGGCAAGCAGCTCTGCGGCACCGTCGCCGTCAATATCCGCTGCCTGTATAGTTTCATAATATTCGGCTTTTTTCAAATAATCGCTCTTCGACCAACCCGGCAAAGAATCCTTCCAGATCAGATGCCATTCACCAGAAGTATGCTGGAAAACAGCTACTGCTGAGCTGTCTCTGGCGAGGAGTTCATAACCGCCGTCCCCATCGATGTCGGCATACTGGATAGTATGATAATTCAAATCATCCTCTGTTTCGACCTGCTCTGCATCATCGGGAATCGACACATGGCCAAGACGATGGAAATTATTACCCTCACCATAGCCGTAAATTACCCGAAGCGGCAGAGACATATCGGTTTCCTTAACCTTTTTATAGCTGATAGAAAATTGTACGCTGCTATCAGGATCTATAAATGCTATGCTTGGCATAATTTCTTCAATTATTTCGTAGGAATGATAATTGTCTTTGACCGAGTTTTTCTCAACCTTTACCGTGGTCTTAAAGTCACGCTCAGACACATTTTTGACCGTCAGGGTGCAGACTATTGTATCGCCTGTTTTCGGAGATTGAATGTAATTTGAAAGTGTCGTTTCGAATGCGACGGCCGGTTTGGTGCCGGGTTCATGGGGGCCCGATGAATAACTTTCTTCCTCATCGCACTGGAATATCAGCAGACCCAGCCGCTCATCTTTATATACTTTCCCCTTGAAAAAATCATAATTGTCATCATCACACAATGTATAAGTGAAAGTCTTAGACTCAGTTGAACTTTTCTCCCAAGTCACACCGCTTTCGACACTCAATTCAATATCATTACTGACCGATACAAAACACTTGGATACTTTAAGATTTTGGTAAAACCCTACCTTCAAATTAAACGCCTGCTTAGAAGTCTTTGTGCTGATTTCCTCTATTTTAATTGTTTGTTCTGTATTTATTCCCCCGCTGAATTCGAAGGGCCCTTGGTACGCAAGTCCTTTTTGCTTTACCCCCGTAATTGCCCATCCAGAGTCGCGCAATTCGATTTCCTTGGCATAGAGTTCCCTAAGGTTGTTTATTACGTCTCGTCCAAAGAGTGTGTCTTTTTCGAATTCTTGTATCAATTCTTGTATTGTCATTTCCCGCCATGCTGCAGGCTTACTGGATATGAACTGGATATCTGTGACAAATCCATCGGGAACGTTATCATTATTTGTTAGCGCAGGTATGACTGAGCCGAGATTGTTTAGGCGCGGACGGGCGATTAACAATGCAATTACTGTTATATCCTGAACAAGAGCATAATCTTGCCCGCCTGAAATTGTAGTTTCGGTTGTAAGCGTTCTCTGTGTTTCTGTAGTCCAGGCCCCAGAGGTACTGGCATCTATTGAAAAGCCGATTTCGGCTTCCAGACCAAATCCTTTTGTAAATACACTCGGCTCCAAACTGGCACCTAAACCTACTCTATGGTGTCCGGCTATACCGGCTGAAATAGTACGTGATTCTTTAATTGTGTAGCTTTCACTGTTACTGGCTTTCGATTGGTCGCCTGGAGGCGCATAGCAAATAGATAATATCTGCGGCACTTTGAACTCATCATATATAGGCACGGTGTCGTTATCCTGGTGCACTAGACTGCCCGGGTACAAAAGCTTTTTTGAAAGGCTGTCCGCAGCCTGGGAACCACCAATAGAAATCCCAAAATCGGCGACCTCTCCATGCACCTTGAATTTAAACTCCTCTATGTCCTCAAAATAATGCTTAGACCAATAAACACTAGAGTTAATAAGTCTTTTCAAGTCGATAGCCCTCGTAGTATCAGCGGAAGTAACTGGCTTGGCAGTATCGCCATCAAAAATCATCTTTATCGTAAATGCATTTGGAATAGTATCATAAATGAGACCATTGGACTGCCTTGATACGGGGTCAAGGCGGATATCAAACGTGTGCCATCTAGATGCGTCCGTGAAAAAAAACTTATCGAAGGTGAGATCCACCGTATCACATTCAGATCTTTCACTGTCTCTAACAAAATTTATTAGACGTATTCCATTAGATCCCTTCCTGTGAATTGAGAAATAATGCCAGTACTCCAAACTGTCGCTTTCCCATGGATTATAATTGTTGATTACTTTGAAGGAAATGATAGTGTCGTTTTCCCCGTACGATCCTCGGAAATGCCCCTGGAAGGAGGCCTCCTTCCCAAAAAATTGCCAGGCACCCAGAAGCCCTTCCGCATTATATGGTGTAACCCAATCAAATTTTGACTTATACGTAAGGTTATTCATGGTATAATTCTCGTGGCCCTCTAGCGCCCATGGGACTATGGGATCACCATGCTCAATGATGTTGTCGGCATATACACTGCACGCCTGGAAAACCCTGCCTTCCGTAGGTATCTCGGCAATCGCTATACCTTCATTAAACAAAGGGGACGCGCCATCGTTTTTCACCCCCCACACTTGCATTCCGGGTTTATCCATACTTGTATCTATGTCTTCTCCCCCCGGATCTCGATGTCCTGATACACTCCCAACCTTCACAATCAAGAGAATAAGCACGATGTATCGCAGGTGCGCACCAAGCCTTGCCGCTGTTTCGGGCGCCATTAGATGCCTTTTCATAAAACCAGCAAAGCCCGGCAAGGGTTGACTACCACGCATTATCCGCCAGTTCATGATTGTAAATCCCACAGACAGTAACCAGTGCAAAACAAGTCTTTTCATAAAGCCCCTCCAGTAAAATGTTTGAATACTGAATACTTCAATTGAACAAAAACAGATATCGCCTTCTGTGCAGACAAAATAACTGTTTAAGTCGCGGACTATGCGAAAAAACTACTGTAAAAACCGTAAAAAATTACGTTAAAACATTGATATATAACGGAGTATTATGTTGCTTTCGTGCGGCACGGGAGGAGAGTAACCGTTAAGAATGCAACTATTAACGTGACGATAACCGGCTGCACGCAATTGCAGAGCACAGCTGCTGTTGGTTTTTTCACTTTACACACAGCGTGACGGGAGTATGAAGCATAGAGCACAAAAGGGGGGCTGTGCGATCGCTAAAACGCTTCATGTAAGCAGCCCGTATAAGGGGATTGAAATGTCATTCATCCGGCAGATTGCCGTATTTATTCAACAGATTGGTATATCAGCACAACAGATTGCACTCTTTTCACAGCAGATTGATTACAGCAGATTTTTCCTATACTTCCATAGGTTGAGCTATTTGCAGGGCAGATAATACGTTTCCTTCGGCAGATTAATTTTTTTTTTTTGGCGACAATCTGGCTAAAGTGAAAGGGGTTTCCCAGTTCCTTACATGCTTTT
>CAZPHU010000007.1:0-66681 GCA_964586285.1 uncultured Fibrobacterota bacterium
CAATGAACGCTCTGTACAGCAACGGTAAAGTTCAGGTGAAGCTGAACAATGCAGCTACTATTAAAAATGGTACAGTCAGTCTGGTTAACCTCAAGGGTGCGGTTATACGTGAAGCTTCGATTTCAAACAAAGCTTCTGCTGCAAGCATATCCGCTGAAAACCTTTCGGCCGGAATGTACTTCCTGAAACTGAATGCTGTTGATGCAAACGGCAGGAAGATCCAGCAGCAATCAGCTGTAAACATTCTTAAGTAAAACTGTTTCCTTTGGGAAAACATTTTGCAGCCGGGTACTTTCGAGTATCCGGCTTTTCTATTGGGCCTTATGTTTTCCGGCATATATGAAAAAACAACTGCTTCTAGAAGGTTACACACGCTCCAGCCTAAACGTGTTTTACATAGCATTTTTTTTCCGGTAAAGACACTTGTTTAATCTGTTTACGAAAAAAACAAGTGCAATCCTCTTACACCATATATTTTACTCCTCTTCGGATAAAAAAAAAATTGTAACTACCACACCTGGGAGGAGATTCGCTATGAATTACAGGGAATTCGGTTCTACCGGTTACGAAGTCTCGGAAGTCGGTTTGGGTACATGGCAATTTGGTGGTGACTGGGGGGAAATGGCGCCTGAGACCGCCAATAAGATCCTTCATACTGCTCTCGATAAAGGGATAAATTTTTTCGATACCGCCGATGTATACGGTGGAGGTAAAAGCGAATCACTTGTTGGAGATTTTCTAAGCTCTAAAGACAATCAGGTTTATGTCGCGACAAAACTTGGTCGTCTGGAAGGCTATCCGGACGATTATTCCCTCGAGCTTTTGCGAAGATGTACCGAGAATTCGCTAAAAAGGCTTAAACGAGACGCAATAGATCTGACACAGCTTCATTGTATCCCGCGTAAACACCTGGAAACCGGCGAAGTTTTTGACTGGCTGCGGGAACTGAAAAAAGAAGGGAAAATACGTCAATTCGGCGCGAGTGTCGAAACCATAGAGGAAGCGCTTATCTGTCTTAAACAGGATGATTTAGCTTCACTACAGATAATATTCAACATCTTTCGCCAAAAGCCCGCGGAGGAATTAATGCAAAAAGCAGCTGAAAAAGGAGTCGCTCTTATCATCCGACTTCCTTTGGCAAGCGGGCTTCTGGCCGGGAAATACAAAAAGGACACTACTTTTGCTCCTTCCGACCATCGTACTTACAATAAAAACGGCGAAGCGTTTAGCGTAGGAGAAACTTTCTCCGGTTTGCCTTTTGAATACGGAGTGGAGATGGCGGACTCGCTAAAGGCGATGGTTCCGTCTCAGATGAGTATGGCTCAATGGGCGCTGCGCTGGATTCTGGATCACCCTCAGGTGAGCACAATCATTCCAGGAGCATCAAAACCTGAGCAGGTCGAATCAAATGCCGCCGTTAGCGACTTACCGGCACTTGGTGAGGATGCGCATGAGAAACTTAAAAGTTTTTACAGGAAATCTATAGAACAACATATAAGAGGCAATGTATAATCATTCTTTTGAATATTACATGAAAGAGGATTATTTGTCGAAATAAAATTAAACCTTTGGGTTGATAAGAACGTCTATAAATTTGGATGGGCAACCGTTACTCCCATCCTGAGATTATTCCGTCGCGAGAGACTGTTCCATGAACAGTTGAGTACTGCGAGGCGCACGGTTTTTCCCTTTCCCGTGCGCTTCTTTTTTTTTGTACTCCTATATGACTAAAAAAGATCCGATCCAGCGCATGAAGGCGCAAAAATTCAGTTCTTCAAATAATGCTTGTGAGTTATCATCCGATTTCAGATGATGGAATATAATAATCGGAATCTGATAAAAAGAATACAACAGGTCAGGGAATTAGTCTTCAGCCGCACTCAACCCTGCCAGTCTGCCGCTTGAAAATGCCCATTGCAGATTATAACCTCCACACGGGCCGTCTATATCGATTATTTCTCCGGCAAAATACAGATTAGAGACATATCTACTTCGCAAACTTCGAGGATCTATCTCTGTTCTACTGATTCCGCCATTGGTAACCATCGCCTTTTCAAACCCTTCCGTAGATTCTACTGTAACGGGGAGATCGGTCAAAGCGGATATAAGGGCGCTGCGAGTTTCTTTCTTTAAATCGCCCGCTTTTATATGCGGGGGAATATTCATTAAATCAAGCACTGCAGTCACAAAGGAGCGGGGCAGGAACCGCGAAAGAAGCGATGTAACTGTTTTGGCTCCTTCTTTTTGCTGCCAGAAAATGAACCGTTCCCGCCAGACAGCTGCGTCCGAAGAGTTATCGAGACAAATTTTTAAGCCAATAGGTTTGCCTGTTTGCTGAAGAAGACGGCTGACAATAGCCGAGCTGTTAAGCACCGATGGGCCGCTTATACCTTTATGAGTGATCAGCAGGGGGCCGCTGTATGAATGTTTAGTATTCAAGCCATTAATCTTTATTAGAACATCATCTATACTTACACCCGAAAGGCGGCACAACCATTTCTCTCTGATTTTTAAAGGGACCAGTGCCGGTAATGGTTTGACTACTCGATGACCGCAAATTCGTGCCAACCGATATCCATCACTGCCGCCGCCAAGAGAGGAGTATCCCAGACCACCTGAGGCGATTACTATTGCCTCGCAAGGTACAGTTCCAGCAGATGTTTCCACACCGATTATTCGCTCCTGGTTGAGATGAATCGAGATTGCCTCACAAGTGGTTTTGATAGTGATTTCTCTTTGTTCACACTCTCGAATCAAGGCGTGAAGAACCTCCGCCGATCTTTGGGAACGTGGATAAACAAAAGTGCCATTTTCGACAATTGTTTCTACACCCAAGGTATGGAAAAAGGCTCTCAGAGCATTCTGGTCGAATGATTTTAAAGCGGGTGACAAAAACTGATTGGATCCCGATGGGTTATACCGCCTGAGGAATTTATCCATCGGGATTAGATTCGTCAAATTGCACCTACCCCCACCGGAGGCGAGCAGTTTTTTTCCAGGGGAAGAGTTCTTTTCAAGAAGGATAGTTTCTGCCCCGGCCGTTTTGGCTGCAATAGCGGCGAGAATTCCCGCTGGACCGGCGCCTATAACAACAACAGTCTTCATTTTGGCTCTATGTTATGGATGTTGGAAAAAAAAGATTTTAGGCCGTATCAGATAGATTCAAAATCTTATCTATAATACATCAGACAATATGAAAAGTGAGTATGCCCGCAAAATTACAAAGTACGAGAATATTTGAAGCGCCTAGGAGAGTCATCTTTTTTTCGCGTTTGAGGACCGAATAAAAATCCCGGACATATTCGGCAGGTAATAAGTTTATAAAAATCTTGATAATCAATTGCTTCTTCACCATCGTCTATATCGCTCATGGATAAACTTGCGAACTTCTGTTCATTTTCCATTCTAACCATAGAATATGCAACTCTTCTGAAATACTACAGCTTAAAAATGGTAACAGGCGGATAAATATAATCAAAGCCTGTTTTTTTCGCGTATGTCCCGTTCCCTTTTACTTAAGCGGCAGCCGCAATAGTCCTGTCTATAGAGTCCCAAATCTTTGCTTAATTGAAGACTTTGCAAAAAACCATTCTTTTTTTTAAAATCGTACGGTTCGTATTTGACCCCATACTCATCGGCCGCATTCTTGCCGGCCTCGTTTAGCATAGCGATTTTTTTATGTGGACTGATACTCATAACCGTTGTAAAAGTGGGCCATGCGATGGAAGCGCAGTATTTTGCTGTCATACGAAGGCGTAAAAGAAAGCACTCCATACACCGCAGGCCTCTTTCGGGGGTATGCTCAAACCCCTTAATCGCGCTTGCCCAGGACTGAGGATCATATTCGGCGGAATAAAAACTTACCTCATAATATCCAGCGACTTTTTCGGCTTCCTCGAGTCGCTTTTTGTATTCTTCAAGAGGTTGGATATTGGGATTACAAAAAAAGCAGTGCAGCTCGAAATCTTTTTTCAGAGAATGCACTACCCAGGCTTCATCGGGAGCACAACAGATATGTAAAAGTAGTTTTGGTTTCATGACGTGTAATTATCCTGTGATTTTCAGTAAGCGTGTTGCTGTTGATCTGTATGTGCTCTTCGGCGCAGAAACCGGATGGTTATTCTCCCTATGATCAGTGCTGTAACCAATGCCGCTGATAAAGCCCCCGCAATTCGTATATCGAAAACAAAAAGAATCATCGCCAGTAAGAGCACCGTAACGGCAATCGCGGCTAAGGTGAGAAATTTGCGCAAGTAAAGGGAAAACAAGAAGTTTCGGAATTCAGTAGGCTTCTGTCCATAAAATCTCAGAAAACGTAGACTCTCCTGGTTCCATTTGCCTCTAAGACCTTTATGATGGCAAAATGACAGCATCACGTCATTCCATCCTTTTCGTTCCACATAGTGTCTCAAGAACGGTAAAGTATATGAAATATGTCCTCTGTTAAGCATTATGTCTACCATGGGTGGTATAAGTTCATTTTCTCCGGGCATGCTTTTGTATGCAAGATGAAGATAGCCGAAGGCTTTGAGAGATTGATTGTTTTCCTGATAATAATCTGCAAGAAACCAGTAATCCTCCATGCAGTATGGCTGTTCCTGCTTTATGACCTTTTGAACCATTGAGAGCATTTTATCATATTCTTGGGCTTGACGAAGGTGGTGGTAAAAATCACGCATAATCTCGGGATTTTCAGGCTCAAGCGATAGTGCTGATTCGAAGCATTCACCTGCCTGAAAATTATCATTCAATTCGGAATACGAGATAGCCTTTACCCTGTGAGCCTCTGCGTCTACAGGAGAAATGTCTAAAGCTTTATCCGCTGCTTCCAGAGCCAGTTCGGGACGACTGCTGTTAAGATAGACATATGATAGGTCAACGTATCCTACCGGAGAATTGGGAAACAGACGGATCGTTTTACGAGCAATGTCCTCGGCTTCCTCTACCTGGTTGTCCTGTGAGAGGCAAAACACCAGCCTCGATAATGATTTGATATTATTGGGTGAAAGTTTCAGATGCTTTTGGTACAATTCGATACTTTTTTTTGTTTCTCCGCGAATGATATAATGGTCAGCCAAAAGATCCCGTACTTCATCAAAAGTGGGCTGGATATGAAGTGCCTGTGCGAAACACTCCCGTGCACGGTCCTGATTGCCGTAACGTTCATATGCTATACCCGCATTGCGAAGCGCTTCAGGATTGTCCTCCAGCTTATCGTTGTTCTCCTCAAAACAGGCGATTGCTTTTTCAAATTCGCTCAGTTCTGTGTAGTACCATATGAGTGCATTTAAAACCAATTCGTTACGTGGGTATATCCGCTGAGCCTTGTTGAGAAATCTTCCTGCTTTCCGGATTTGATTTGTTTGAATATACGCATAAAACAATCCCAAGAGGCAGTCCAAATTGTTTTTGTCTAATCTAAGTGCCTTATATAGATAATCGACGGCTCTTTCAGGATCATTATCTTCGGAGTATACACGGGAATACAGAAAGAAGATTTCCCATTCTCCTCCGTAGACATCGACGTACTTATCCAATAACTCCTTGGCATCCTCATAGAGGCCAATTTCCAGGCATTCCTGAACACGTTCAATGAGGTCAGTCAAATCGAGCCAATTTTCCATTGCAAAATATTCCGTTCAGAAAATGTTCCATCGATCAGTGGGGATACCGATTGTTATCGATACTTCCCGGACAAGCTGTCAATATAATCGAAACCGCTCTTATATTACTTGTGTTGATGTAATAAATATGCTAAACAGACTCTCAAAGTTCAAATGTTGGTTGTCTTTTTTTCGATTCATCTGCTGAGTAGATTATTCGCGGCGGGAAAAGCCGGTTTATAATTTGATCCAAAAAAGCGACACACGTTAAACCCCAAATAAGTGCTCCCACCCCGCTGAGAACGGCAAGAGAAGAATTTGATTGTTGGGGTGACAGAAATTGCCAGGCGAGCATAACACATAATGCATTTAGTAGAGGAAAACCGAACAGAACTATTGCCGAAAAAACTTCATTTATTCTAAGCCGTCTAACTATAATTTTTCGACCGGTTTCATAATGCTCGGTGCGCGGAATTTTTATAGTGATTTTCGGGACGGTTCTTTCGGCGCCGCATCCAGAACAGTTTTTACAACCACCACTGGATGTGCAGCTCTCCGGAAAAACAACTTGTATACCCCGGGAATCTTTTCCAACAACTATACCGTTACTGTTTTCAAAAGCGATCAGTGCCATTCTACTTTACCTCTTAATTAACCCAAAAAATAGGCGATTCTCTCTGGGGACTCTTGGATTAATCAATCTTGGAATTGCTTCCGAGGGTGTTATACGCGATTGCTTAAATCCTTACGGTCTCAGGATATGGCGCATCCTCCGTTCAGAATCGCTCACTTCAGGTGAAAGTACCGAATCAAACCGAGCGGTTTTCAGAAGTATGGTGATTGAAGCATCAATGCTATTTAATACAAGTGCCCCTTCGTTGTTTCTATAATCTGCTGATCAAGCCAATAGTGTCGATCGATACAGCTACTCATGCCGCATAAAATTTCATATCCTATTGTAGAGCATATACGGGCAACCTCATCCGGTGAAATTTCGGCCCCCTGCTGCCTTCCCCAGGCAACTACTTCGTCGCCCACAGAAACTGGGGAGTCTCCAACATCAACCATGATATAATCCATGGTCACGCTGCCGGCAATCGGATAGCGTTTGCCGTTGATAAGTACTTCTCCTTTGTTACTCAGAAGTCGAGGTAGTCCGTGGGCATAACCCAATGCAACCGTGGCAATGGAAGTCTCACCAGGTGCTCGATAGTGTGCTCCATAGCTTATTGGGGTTCCTCGGGAAACTCGCTTTATTTTTACCACCTCGCTTTTTAATGAAGCAATCGGGCGTAGATATATTCCGAATTTTTGCTCGGGATCGGGCTTGCAGCCATAAAGAGCAATTCCAGGCCTGATCATTTGGGCTGAGGGTATATCAAAACGAAGCGTCGCGGCGCTGTTTGGGGAATGAATATAGCGAGGAGTTAAACCCGATTCAGTTAGCTTATCAAGTGCGGTTTGGAACAAATCGGACTGTTTTTTAACCGTTTCGGTCCGAGGCTCATCAGCGCAGGCAAAATGGGTGAATACGCCCTCAAGCACGACTGAAGAGGCGTTCCTTTTTAGTAGAGAAATTGTCTCATCGAGCTGATTTATACTTATTCCCAAGCGCCCCATTCCGGTATCTACATTCATATGTAGTAATAAGGTATTTACACGTGATGAATCCAAGAGCTTACTCTTCAATTCAGACCAATCATTTATCGCAAGGTGTACGCTGTTTAGAGCCGCCCAGGAAATTTCTTCTTCGGTGGCATTTCCAAGGCAGAGGATGGGGGAGTGGATGTTTGCCTTGCGCAAATCTAATGCTTCATTCATGCGCGCTACCGCGAAAAAGCTTACACCTGCATTTTCAAGGACACGTGCTATGGGGCGTGCCCCGCAACCGTATGCACAATCCTTCACTACAGCCATTATTTGGGTATCGTTTGGAATACGAGCGCGGATTTGACCCAAATTATACAACAGGTCATCCAGATTTATATCTATACGGGGCCGTGCGGTAAACATCTCTAATCTTCTACTCTTCTATGTTTTTTCCTACAACTTCCCACTCATCTCCGTTGTCTCGCCGGAAGAAACATGATATATAACCTTTATGACATGCTCCGCCGGTTTGGTTTATCTTAAATAAAAGTGCGTCACCGTCACAATCTATATAGGCTTCCTTCACTTTTTGAATGTGTCCGGAAGTTTCTCCTTTAAGCCATCTCTTTTGCCTGCTTCGGCTCCAATAAACCATGGTTCCGGTTTCTAAAGTTTCAGCCAGAGTATCTTTGTTCATGTAAGCCAACATCAAAACTTCGCCGGTATTCGCATCTTGCGCTACAGCAGTAACCAAACCTTTGTCGTCAAACTTAACCGAATCAATCAAACTCATGATATCGTATTCTCCTTATGTTTTTAACTGATTGATCTATTCTCTTATCTGCCCTCTGCCGGCAACCACCCATTTGTAAGTCGTCAAATCTTCCACTCCCATGGGCCCGCGTGCGTGAAGTTTATCAGTCGATATGCCTATCTCACAACCCATCCCATATTCACCACCATCTGAAAAACGAGTGCTGGCGTTGTGCATCACGGAAGAAGAATCAACCTTTTTTAAAAATTGCTTGATTTCTTCCTTCGACTCACTTACAATCGATTCCGTGTGGCGAGAACCATATGTGTTTATATGGTCAATTGCTTCATCCAGAGACGAAACCGCACGAACAGCCAGACGTAAATCCAAATATTCGGCTTCCCAATCTTTTGTGGTTGCTCGTTTTATTCTTTTATCCAACTTCTTTATTTGCTGATCTCCGTAAATTGTGACCCCTTCATCGAGTAACGCCTGGATTATACTTTGTTGATCCGAATGTTTGAGACCTGAATCGATTAGAAGGGTTTCCATTGCATTACACACACCAGGGCGCTGAACTTTTGCATTCACAGCAATAGGAACGGCTTTCACCATATCGGCGTGCCTGGAAATAAACACATGGCAAACACCCTTGTAGTGTTTAATAACGGGTATATGGGATTTTTCCACTACCATCTTTATTAATCCTTCACCCCCTCTGGGAATAATCAGGTCGATGTGGTCACTTTTTGTCAAAAGAAGTGAAATGGCTTCGCGATCTGTAGTGGGGATGAGTTGAACAGCCTGAGCTGGAAGTCCCGCTTCGCTAAGCGCCTCGGAAAAGAGTGATGCCAATGCGTTATTGGAATGGAACGCCTCGGATCCTCCACGTAAGATAACTGCATTTTGAGATTTCAGACAAATCGCGGCGGCGTCTACAGTAACGTTTGGTCTTGATTCATAAATTATCCCAATCACTCCTATTGGTACCTTGACCTTATATATACTCAATTTGTTGGGCCTTGTACGTTGATCGAAACGAGTTCCAACCGGACTCTTTATCTGTGCGACCTCTTTCAGTCCGCTTATCATTGAATCGATTGTTTTATTCGACAATGTCAGACGGTCGATCATGGCGGATGATAATCCCTTTGAGCGTGCAGCTTGAAGATCTTTTTCGTTTTCCTTTTGCAGTTGTGCTCTTTGAGAGCGAAGAAGTTTTGCCATGGTCCGCAATGCTTTATTGACTGCACCTGGGGATACATCTACAAGCTCTACGGCTGCTTTGCGTGCATTTTTCGTGATAGTATCGATTTTTTTTGGCAAAGATCGTGCTGCCATATCTCTTACCTTTCTTCTTTACTCGAATATATTCACTTGTACTATCTTATAATTACCAGATTGTCACGATGAATGATCTCGTCGAAAGTTTTCTGTCCTAGAATCGAGGCAATCTCCGAACTTTTTCGGCCCATTATGCGAGAGATATCGGCTGCCGAGTAATTGGATAATCCACGTCCAATCTTGTCTCCTTCTTCCGATAATATATCCACCATATCTCCCACCTTAAAATTGCCGTCCACAAACTTTACACCAGCCGGCAGTAAACTTTTCCCCTTCTCCCTAAGTGCCGCACCGGCACCACAATCGATAGTGATTCGTCCGTGTGATTTGCTTGTATAGGCAATCCATCTGTCTTTAGAGCACATCTTTTCCTTTGACGGCAGAAATAGGGTGCCCGCAGTGGGTACTCTTAAAACATAAGCAAGTCCTTTGGTGAAACCGTCACCGATTAGCGCATGAATTCCGGTTCGCGTAACCATTTCGGCTGCACGAAGCTTGGTAACCATACCTCCGACACCCTCCAGACTACCCCGAGAATCGGCCAGCTTGTGAATCGCCGATGATATTTTTTTTACCAAAGGGATATGTCGGGCCTGCGTATTGAGTTTGGGGTTTGCATCATAAAGACCGTTGATATCGGTGAGGTTAACAAACAAATCGGCACCCACAAGCATGGCAATTTGCGCTCCAAGAGTGTCATTATCGCCGAATCGTATCTCCTCAATGCCGACCGAATCGTTCTCATTAACAATCGGAACGGAACCGTTTTCCAGCAACATAAACATAGTGTTGCGAAGGTTCAGATATCGTTTTTTAACCCGCAAATCGTCCCAGGTGAGTAATACTTGACCTATCAGTGTTTTATGCTGTGCGAAAAGAGTTTCATACATATGCATAAGACGTATTTGACCGATACTTGCACATGCCTGCTGCATGGGAATGGTCTGTGGTCTTTTGTCTAACTGGAGAGCACGCATGCCGTGGGCAATAGCCCCAGAGGAGACTAATACAACTTTAATTCCCAGGTTTCGCAATTTAACTATATCATCAACCAGTGACCGAATCCGTTTCATCCGCTCGATCTCTTCATCAGCTGTAAGGATGCGGCTACCAACTTTAACGACAATTGTATGCAGAGAGGGGAGTTCCTCACGTACTGGCGAGATAGAATCTATCACATTCTGATAATCAGCGCAACTGGTCAATTTCCTCTATCAGCCCTTCTAGAATTCTGATTCTACTTTTTAGTGTATCGTTTCGAGATTCGCATTGAATAAGTGTTTCCTGAAGCTTCTCATTGGTTTGGAAGATCGAATCCTGTCGAATTTGAAACTTTGTGAGTTCATTGGTTTTTCCGTGAAACTGTTTATCAAAATCCCTCAATACCGTAAGGATCCGAATCCAATTATTCACTACTTCAATTTGGTCTCCTTGAGGGTATCTGGCTTGATAGAGTTTGAATTCGCGCAAAGCGGCCGAATAGTCGGCGAATGGGTTTTCAAAATATATATTGAGATATCCCATGGAGAACTGAGCTCTTGCTCCAGTTGCGGTATTTTGATATTCATCTCTGATTTTAGCATATTTTAGTTTGGCATATTCGTAGCTGCCTGCATCAAACAACGAATCCGCTTGCACAAGCAGCTGTTTTTCATAGCTATAATGGGATACTTTCACGTTCGAGGCACATCCCCATAGAAATATGAATAGCAGCTGAAATGAAAAAAAACGTACAAACTTAACCATCATGAGAGGATTTATCCAGATTTATCATTTGTTCACCGCTCGAGGTGTAATCTTCAACCACGGGATTTTTAATCTCCCGTAATTTTCGAGTAACCTGAGATATTCGTTCCGTTTCCTCAAGAATAGCTTTAACGCGATTTTGCAGCTCTGGGGGGTAACGTTCCATCATCATTTCAAGGAACTGAGCATTTCCTGATATGATCATGAGAGGGTTATTAATTTCATGGTTAACCGAAGCTACAATTTCACCTATTGCCGCAAGACGTTTAGATTTTATGAGTTCAGTCTGAGTTTTTTTGAGATCATGGGCCATATCGAAGAATGCTTGGGCAAGATCTCCAATTTCATCTTTAGGATAACCGCTGGGATTAAAATCAAAATCGCCACGCGCTATTTCGCTTGTAGATTCACGTAAACGTCTGAGTGAATTCGTAATTGCCCGTGAGAAAAACAGGCCGAAAAGAATAGAAAAAACCGAAATGCCGATCACGATAACGATAGTTAGCTTGCTCATGTTTTCGATACGGGTGCCAATTTCCTGTATTCGCAATCTCGTTTGATGGTCCAGGAGTGAGTCACTTGTCGCCAGTCCCTTCCTCAGACCCATATCGGCGCTGTCCAGAACCGAGCTTAAAACCGAAATGCGCGAATCGGATCTAGAGGGATTATCCTTTTCTATGTATGTATGCAACTCCTTGAATGCACGATTATATATGAAATTGTTCTCTTTTACGTTCTGTTTAATTGTATCAAGAAGAGGTTTAAGATCGGACATCCGTTGGGACTGTTCACTTGTTAAGGAGTCGGCTTTTATTGCGGCATTTAGCTGCATCAAAACCGAATCAATCAATTGCGTTGCGGTACGGCCTCTTTCGAAGAAATTGGAAGCACTCTCTTTTTTGCGCAGATCTCGGTAGATAGTAAGGCTTTGGTTTTGGCGGAAGTGAAGGTTACCAATATGAACGAGTTGATTCTTGGCTTCATTTTGTCGCCTTAAGATATCCGCAATAATGTTCAAATCGCTTAATTTGGAGACAATCAGCACGAAAAAAGCGTTCAGAAGAATTATGATCAAAAACCCAAAGAACAGTTTGGGGGCAATGTTTATCTTCATTATTTATTTCACCACCACTATATTTTTCAAAAATCATATCCCGCAGAAAAGTATAGGATGTTTTCTTCGGTTATTCCATAATTGTTTTTTATCACTTCGCTTGTTCGAAGCAATCGGCCCCAGGCCAGTTGTATGGGGCCTAGAAATGATTGATAGGCGAAGGCTATTCCTACTCCTAAGGGAGCGTTATCAACAAACTCTCGAAAATTCCGAGTTGAGAAGCTGAAATCAGGTTGTTGCCATACGTAACCCCAATCGAGCGTGGTTTTTATAAAAGACTTCTTCTGTATGGAAAAAGTGTAACTCCCGCTAACAACCACCATAATATCCCCGGGCAATGATCGTGGTCGTAAGCCGGTGAAAGGGATATAATTATATACGCTCAAATCACGGTATTTTTCTTCCGGAAGAATCCCGCCCAAGTAATTGCGCTCTACTGCTGGAAGTGATTTATCGGCCCAGCCGAACTGAATCTGTGGAGAAACTGTATGCCTTTCACAAAAAGTATAAAATTGGCGAAGGTAACCACTTACATTCAGGAAATTCTCAGTTCCACCAATAATATCACTGGCACCACCTACAGTAATATAGTGTTTTTGTCCATAACGTGGAAAGGGAAAACGATCAAGATTGTCGATGTTCAACCGGATGAAAAGATATCTCAAACCGTCACGGTATCCTCCGAGAGGATTCGCGTTATTGCCGCCCCATAATTCAAAGTCTTGAGTACCCAGTTTGTTCAAGGTGTACTTTTCAAGCTTCACTCCGCCGCTGATCATTACACTTCGTCCAAGCTGGGTTCCCGCTGTAAGTACCACCCCTGCTTTTCTAAGGCTGGTTTCTGCGTAGCGGGTTATCGATTCATATATGGCCGTGTCGGAAGTATCTACACTAACAACAACGGTATCTGTGACTCTTTCACGAGAAAAATAGGCCTGCAGTCGGGCATTGTTAGACACGATCGAAGAAAAAAGTCCGCTTCCCTGAAGCTCAAACGCGTACTTTTCTCGACGTATGCCGTATTGAAGATGGAGCAGTGCACAAACTCCCATTCCTAATAAATTTTCGTAGGCCGGCTGTATATAACCCTCGCCAAGATGATATTGATCGAACCTGAGGCCAAAACGTGTTCGCCAATACTCCTTTTCCTGAACTAAAATATGAAGAACAGCTAAAGAATCCAAATACATATTGGCCGTACTGAAAAGACCGGTGGCATAAAGTCTGCCAATGGCTTTTTCTATCATACCTCTCTTTAAACACATCCCCTTCTTAAGATCTGATGCCTTAACTATCATATATTCGGATGTGTATGAGTTACCTTCAATTATTATATCGCGTATACGTCCGGGATCTACATGAACTACTGCTTTATTGTCTTTCTGATCAACGTTATGTGTCGCGAAAATGTATCCTGTTTGTTCAAGTATCGTGTGAAGAGAATCGAGAGTCTTTCCCAAAGATTGGCTGTTTTCACTCAAACCAATCTTCAATGCATTCAGTAGTTCACTGTCATCACATTCCCAGGTGACTTTAAAAGGAACATCCTCAGAATCGACTGTGACTTCGTTTGGGGCGACTTCGGCTTGAGCCAGAAGCTTTCGAATTTCGGGTATCAACTTTTTAGCAGCACGATACCCTTGCTCAATTAAAAAATCTATCCTGGAAAAATCGGTATTTCGAGTTTTTTCAAGATCCGGTTTAATTGTTATATCCGCACAGCCACGATCATTCTTCTTTTGCTCCTCAATACTTATAGCCACTACCTGATTAACCAGGTGCATCGGATTTGAAAGTTCTTCTCTTTCGTATAAGGGAGAAGTTACATCAATTGCAATAATACACTTTGCATCCTTTTCGACTGCCGGTTTAACAGGAATATTTGCGGTTAATCCGCCGTCCAGTAACAAAAGTGTATCCATTTGCACAGGTGAGAAGGCTAGAGGGATGCCACATGAAGAACGAATGGCGGAAGATAGATTGCCTTCAGAGAAAACAACTGGTTTGCCGGAGACAATATCCGTACTAACCACACGCAGGGGTATGGGCAAACTGTCAAAATTTACACCAGCGTGATAAAGCGGAGCCGCTAAATGAGGGGTGAGGAACTCAAAAAATGACTGACCGTATGAAAAGGAATTCGGAAGAATCGGGGTTAGATCTTCATCAAATCGAAGCTCGAAAAGATAGTTGGCCGGTTCAGCTTTCTGACTTACCAATAGTGACTTACGTTTCGCTTCGTTAGAAAAAAATTGTTCCCAGCTAATTTTTTTTGAGATAGACTTCAACGAGTCGGGGCTAATACCAACCGCGTACAAACTTCCGATAATTGCACCCATACTGGTTGCTACTATAAGATCGGGTTTTATCCCGTGCTCTTCCAATGCCTTAAGGACACCAATCTGAGCAAGTCCCCTGGATCCTCCACCACTAAGAACAAGCGCTAATTGAGGAGGTGTTTGAGAATGCGCGATCGAATGGAGAGCAAAAAGGAAGATCAAAAATGAGCAAAGTTTCTTCATGTTTATATCATTGACAATAGTTTTGTTTATCGAGGGCAGATTGTATTTTTGGCCTCTACGCTAGGGTTCGTTTGTTATTACTGTATATAATCATTGTCTGAAAAAATACATTCACGGATTACTATGAAAATGCGGCAAATATTGGCGATTTTTTCTCTTTTCTTATTTTTTCATGTTGATCAGGGGATTTGTGGACCTAAGGATTCATCCCTTAGCTTATTTGGAAAAATAGGCACCTATATGAATAATTTAGAATATAGTAATGAATTCAGAGAGGGGGCTACACATCTTGGTGCTCAATCCTTTTTGGGTTTTAGATGGAATGCTACCGAGCACGTAATATTTGAATTGGGAGCATACGTCAGAAAACTTTTCGGCGATACGCTGTTATTTACAGATGCACGCCCGATTTTAAGCGCTGGAGTTATGTATGAGCACTTTCGCTTTATAATAGGAGAATTTACCCGATTTCGTCCCTATTTAATAGATGCTCTGTTAAAGTATCAATACAGTTTTGATCCAGGTATTGATGAAGGGCTGATGGTCGGTTATCAGACTCCATCCGCATCATATGATGCCTGGGTTTCGTGGTATTCGCTTAATACGCCAAATCGAAGGGAGCATTTCAGCATAGGCACGCAAATAAGGATTCAACCGGCATCATGGCAGTTTTCCGTGATGGCATTAGCGGAACACTACGGTGGCCAGCAATTCGCTCCAGTTGATGATCCCGTGCGTGAAAATTTGTCCTCAGCCGGTGAAGTTGCATATACCTGGGCCCCCCAAGAAGTTGTTCAGGAATTGAAATTCAGCAATATTTTGTATGCGTCTGCAACAAGACCTGATCGAGGCCAATCGACAGCATTTCAAACAGGCTGGGGCGCTCAGTCAAAACTTTCCATATCAATGTCCAACTGGAAACTTACGGGTGCGCTTTTTTATGGGAAAGATTTCACTGCTTGGCAGGGTAATCCTCTGTATCAGATTGATGGATGGTACTTTTTTATCCAGAGCATGAGGAGTTTTCAATTCTCAGAAAGAGCCAGTCTTGAGGCCGGTATTCGTTTTGATATAGTCGATAAGCCTCCCGTCGAATATATAAAACATTTGGAGCATGAAATAAGACTCCTTTTTGAAGGCACGTTTGATCATGCAATACATCTTTAGTGATTCCTTTTAATGATTCCTGCAAACCACAACGACTTCTTTATTTCCTGTTCAGTCTTGTACGGTTACTATATTATCAGTGACTTCTTTTCAGTTATTTTTGGCTAATGCACCAAAAAACGTAAAGAGAGCAAAATGGCTCTGCGGAACAGTATTCATATATGGTGTGTACTATCCCTTGCCACAATATTTCATGTATCAGGTTTTGATCTTGAAGAGTTGCCGCATAATAAGATGACAGCTCTTTACTTGTTGGGGCAGGGTGACATCGATTCGACTTTTTTCAAACTGATCGAGCCTTTATATGATTCTCCTATTGACGTTGCATCCGGTGAGTTATCTGCCCTGATCGATATCTTTCCGCATTTACGACCTCACATACCCTCCGATGACGAACTGAGCGAATACCTTCCCCTGACTTATTCAAATCAGAAGAGATTGTTACATGATTATCCCGTTTTGGCTTTGTATCGGCCAATACTGTCATTTTCCGGTTGGACTCACCAACGTACAACCCTGATTGTCATTGATTCCAGATTGCGGCCTGATACCGATGAGTCCTTGCATAGTATGAGATTCAATATATCAGACAAAAACATGATCTTTGGAAAAGGTACTGTCGATTTTGATGACGAGACTGCAAGATGGCGGCGGAGACAACTTGCCTTTAGACCGTCTGAGTGGTTACATTTTCAGGTGGGAAACCTCACAAATGTGGTTAGAAATACAATCGTTTACGGACGGTTTGGAAAAGACTCCAGCACTGAAAAGAATAGTAAATCAAATTGGCTCTACAGCAATACACGAGGTTGGAATGGCGCAAATCTAAATTTTTCAATGCCTTCTGGTCCTAGCATTAAGACTGCCGCGCACTTTCGCTCAACCGAACAGGTATTTTATTCATGTGCGGATGTTCCAGTGAATTCCTGGTTTAGCTTTTTAAGCGGTTTATCGTATTTTCGTAGTCTTGAAGAGGAAAACCATATTTCGGAAAGAATAGAAAACGTGAATGCCTCGAGCCGGCGGGCTTACATAGCACATTTGGGAGTGGAGTTTGATTACGATTCATTCCTCGCTTGTTTAAACGCGGACATCATTAATAATAACCCCGGATCTGTTCCAATAAGAGCAAAATTATTGTTTAAAAGAAAAGGTGGCGGCCTTTCACTTGATTTTGTTCATTTTCCACCACATGTATCTTTGCCGCTAAGCAGGGAGTATAATTCTTTAGCCGGCCGTGTATCTCTGATTGGAAATCGGGGTCTTACAGAAATGAGGATCAAACCGACTTTTGAGCTTCACGATCTTTTGAGCCTTCGTGCATATTACCGGATAACCTGTGCTGAAAACAAATTTCGTTACACCCTCTCCAATAAGATCTCTGTTGATACTCATTTCCCTCTTTCACTAATTTACCGCTATGACTCGGGCAAAAAGCAGATTTCGCGACATAATGTAGCTGTCAGGCAATCCGCGGCATTTGGGCCTTGCGAGCTATTTGTGAATCCCTCCTTTCGCATATCACAGGATACTCTTTCGGATATGGGTATTCTGACGCGTGCTTCAGTCGAATTTTTTTCGTTTCTGTTGTTGGAAACGGAAGTCGCGGCCTCAAAAAGAGTCGGTCGGGCTGCAGGTTCACACTTCGGTTTAATTTTTAGAACCGAGCTGTTTGAAAAGACCTTTGGAGCTTACGGCATCAGGATGACTTATGAAAATAGGCGCTTTCGGGAGGTTGAAATTGATGCTGAAACGAGTTTTTGTTTTTAACTGGATTACCTGCTGTCTCGCAATATCATGCACTTCTCCTGTTTCTAATGGTTCTCATTCCAGAATCGATTGCTATATACTGGATGTTGGACAAGGTCTATCACAGATAATAACCAACGGGAAATCAGCTGTTGTTATTGATCTTGGAAAAGAGAAATATAGTGAACGTTGGCTGAGGGCGTATGGGAGTATCGGAAGTCCTTACATTGAATGGATCTGTATCAGCCACACCGATGAGGACCACGCAGGAGGTTTACGTAGTTTGCCCGCAAGTGTGCCTTTTAGTAAAAAGGTCTATCTGGGTGCGATGGTTGATAGTGTATTGATAAGATCTTATGTCCAACATCTCGGGGAAACGGTCGATTTATGTATGATTTCACGAGGAGATAGTATCAAAGGACCTGCTTCGGTTAATTTCACTTGTCTATGGCCTCCGGCTAAACCATTGGAAACCAAAACGGGAGAAGCAACTTATTCTAATAAATACAGCCTATGTTTGAGAGGAGATTATGTGTACACATCTTTCATGATCACAAGCGATATAGATTCTACTTCAATGCGACAAATAGCAGCTGAAAATAAATACCGACTTGATATTGACTGGTTGGTTGTACCTCATCACGGCAGTAGGGGCTCTCTTCAAACTCAATTTTATGGTTATGCTTCTCCCCGGCGTGCAGTAATCTCTTGTGGAAAGGATAACGCCTATGAGCATCCCGCACCGGATGTAGAAAGATTCTTAACCGCAAGTCTAAGAATACCCATAGACATGACCCCTGTTTTCGGTAACATCCGTTATAGTACTAATGGATACTACTGGAACTGGGAGTGAGGGCAGAGAACTCTGTAGAACGCTGGGCAGGTAATACAATCATTTTGTTTTTATTCTTGACCGGGCACTCAAATAAGGTGCAGATTGTGTGTTAAAAATCAAACTTCGTTTACTTCCTCCCGTGAAAATTTTAACATCTCCGCTGATTTCATTCGATGTCGAATCGGAGACTTTCGAATGTGGCTGATGAGGATCGTTTAACAAGGTTTGCGGAGTCATCAACCAACCCCGATAGACCTTATCAACCCTATGTCGCGTAAGTTAGACGCATAGTAATATGTTTCCGGTGAGTATGGCTTTGTGACTTCGGTGATGATTTTACCCAGCTAAAGCAAGTTCAGATTGGGGAAGATTCTGCGCAGCTAAGTATAAACCGCCTAGGGATTTTCATGATCTCACCCCCTGCACTTCGGATTTTTATGGTGTCGATAATCAAAAATTTTACTGTTGTACCAATTTGCACGCAGATATGGTATAATCACAGACACGCAAATTTTCTGTAGCCGGAGGGATGTTAGAATTCTCGATTTGCGTGTAAGTGTATGTTGCAATATGTTTTAATTGCTTTTACCACACCTTTTTTGTATACTAATTAATAGAATTGTGTATATAGATGAGAGTATAAAAAAGTCCGAACCCATTTATTAGAAATGGACAAGAAAATTTCCTGATGACTATCGAGACAAGAAAGAATCTTTTGGGCAAAACTCAGGCCATTCTCATGGCTGAGGCTGAGTCAGAACACTGGATTTCATTGATTCGCATTGGGCTGGCATCGGCATTTGCACTCATCTCTCTATATACCTATGCCGTGGGGCATGTTCCATTAGGAGCTTTTCTATTGCAGATCGGTGTTGCCCTTATTGTCGTCTTTTATTCCTCACCCTTCATTTCAAGAGCAAGCAAAAGGTTCATTGTTAAAGGTTATAGCGTTTATGTACTTACCTTTCTTGATGTTACGGTGGTAACTGCTATTATTTTTTCATATCTCATATCTGGGGAAAGAATAGAAGAAATAAACAGAGCGCTTTTTGCTTCATATTTTATAGCCATAGCTTTCACCGGCTTGCATCACAAGGTACGCTTATCCCTTTTTGGGGGAGTCCTCTCATCAATTGAACTTACAATGCTTTATGTCTGGGAGATAGTGGTTGAGGGGGATCTGTCCGGCGGTTGGGGACCGACTTATTTTTCCAGTATTGTAGTCCTGCATATCGTTGGTGTGCTGAGCGGACTTACATCACGCAACAATTTTAAATCGATCCAGAAGGTTTCCAATTCCGAGGTAAGATATCACAATTTAGTACATCGACTTCCTCAGATGCTTTTTACCCTGAATGCACAGGGAGACTTTCTATGGGCGAATATGGCATCATATGCGATTCTGGGGGTACCTTCTAAGATTATCAGTGGCCGAAATATTCGTGATTTTATCGTTCAGCCCGAAGATTTCAGGCTGGATCCTTTTGGTACTCGCGGAACCTTTCAGGTTTCCGACTTCAATGGTACGGTAAAGTTTGTTGATATGAACATACAGCCGGTAGACGAAAAGGATAGCCCTGTTGGGTGGGATGGAAGCATGGTGGACGTTACCGACCGTGAACTTGCGATTGGACAGCGAGAGGAAATGGCAAACCGTTTTTTCCAATATCAGAAAATGGAATCCCTGGGCACTTTGGCAAGCGGTATGGCACACGATTTTAACAATATTCTCCAAACTGTTAACGATTTAACCCGGAGAGTATCCGAGCAAACGGATGAAGAACAAACAAAACTTCAGATGAATCTGATTTCCGAAACACTTGTCGATGCAAAATTTCTGGTTTCGGAGCTATTTGCTTTGGGTAGGAAAAAACCTCTGGACTACAGCACACTGGATATCATCGCTTTTTTGCGAGAAACCGTTCCTCTGTTGAGTCAACAATTAGGCGAGGAATACAATATTCGTCTTAACACCACCGATGATTCTTTATTTGTACAAGCTGACCCAAATTATCTTAAACGAATACTCCAAAACTTCTTCGGAAATGCACGTGATGCTATGCCCCAGGGCGGTTCCATCACTATCGATTGTTTTGCCCTCCGTAAGCAGGGGGAGGCAAGCAATGTGATAATACGGTTTACCGATACCGGAACCGGAATACCGGAGGAGCTTAGAGAAAAAATCTTCGACCCGTTTTTTACAACCAAGAAACCCGGCAAGGGCACTGGGTTGGGGTTAGCGCTTGTTAGGCGAATCATTACACTGCACAACGGCCAAGTTTGTATCGAAAAAAGCAGTAAGGAAGGAACCACTTTCCGCATAGAAATTCCCGAAAGTGATCGGAATGAAATAGACGTAGACACCAGGTCGGTAATGCTTAATCGCATTCAGACAACAGTTTTAATTCTGGATGATGATCCAAAGATCCGAGACATCCTTCGTTTTTTCCTTAACGAACTTAAATATAATGTCGTTGAAGCTTCTACCTGCGAGCAGGGAGAGAGTGCACTGCACCGTCATATTGATGATTGCAGGATCGCGATAATGGACTGGCGTTTGGGGAATGAAAACCCTCACACCATAATACAGAGTCTCAGGTCTATCAAAAGGGATCTGATAATAATAGTGGTTTCCGGGTATCCACCTCGAGAAAAAAGTATTGAAGAGATGGGTATCTTTCGCTGGTTTACTAAACCTTACGATAAAAGTCGACTGGATTTGGAAATCCAAAAAGCCCTTCATTTGGCCGAGAAACAATCATCCGGAGTAAACCTGTAAGTCCGATAACGCGCAAGGATTGAGGGAATTGGGTCAAACCCCTAGGGTTAGTTAAGGATTCAGGGATCAAGAAAACAATAAGATATAAAAGAAAAATGTGTCAAAAGCATGCTTTTTTATAAGAACTATACTTCATTTTGCCCCCGTTACTTACAAAACTTCTAAACCACTGAGAAGACAAATCAATCGACTATCTGGAAAATCTATTTAGAACCCTACGGGTGGCGTTATGGTTTTCTGAGGAAACTGAATCTGAAGCCTCGCCCTGAGATTGAGAACAAAACCTTTCAAAAACAGCTCATGAGCTTGGGAATTCTGGTTGGTCAGGTGACTTGATATTCTTCGCGGAATCGATATGGGGTTGTGCGAGCGTGACGTTTAAACTGTTTTTCCATTTCATCAACCGAACGGAAACCGCAGAGGGTAGCGATAGACGTTTCGCTGGAGTGGGAGGAACGAAGGCGTTCTTTGGCTATTTCAACTCTTGATTTCATCACGAAAGAGTTGAAATCTTCGTTTATATTTTTTTTCATCAGAGAGTTGATACGTCGAGGTGAAATCTTAGTTTGTTTCGCCACTTTTTCTAATACCAGGTTCTTTTTCGTAATGTTGTTTTCAACAATTTCGAGTAGAGCGGCATAGAGTTTTCTATCTTCTTCCGACAATTCGAATTTTCTTAGGGTATTTCCTTTGTGGTGAATCGCTGAAAACACAAGCGTTGCTATAACCCCCAATAGTAATCCCGTGAAAAAACTGCTCAGCCATAGATAGAGCGGGTTTGAAAAGAGCGGTTTTTCCAGCAGGTTGGCTTCACCCCATATAAACGGACAGTATATATCCCGGGCATTATCCTGCACCCAGGACATTTTTTGGACTTCTGTGTTGTTGTCCAGAACCTTTGCGATTATATTCATTCCGAAAGTTTTGGGAATCGAATTTTCGAACTGCTCTTTTGGTACACAGAAAAGGATGCTGTACCCACTGAAATTTTCCTGGCTAACAGTGATAGGAAAATCAACCTTTATGTTTTCCACGCTTATTTCAAAACCGCCGTCTTTTATAATTTTTGCGTTCTTTACGTTTTTTATCGGCGGGGAATTTAGAGGTACAATATAGGAAAGGGAATGTTTTGACGGATATGGAGAGCGGGTAAGTAAGGGATCCAAATGAATTTCTATGCCTAGTTTAGAGTATTTTTCCTGTGGAAGGTCGGTGTAGAACAGGTGATCTTCGACTTCGACGAAAACGATTAATTCTTCTGTGTTCCATGCTACGAATGCACGCGCTTTTGCCTGACCCAAACTGGAAAGCAGCGAAATGGGTTCAACCGAAGTAATTTCTTCTCTGGTTGAATACTTAACCTCATGTGATGGCCTATGCTCTTTCTTATGAGTGAGAAAAATACCATCCCGCCGAATAATCGAGATGTCATCATCTTCTCCCAGCGCCTCGGCACTCACGGTCATACCTTTATAAAGCTGATTTGGAAGCGATGTTACATCCCAAAGGAATTTGAAAGGGGCTCTGGTAATTGTGGCTACTTCCAGTTCCTTGCGGCTAATTCCATCTTCCAAGAGGTAATCCGCATGGAATGTTACACTTTTGATCTCCTCACAGGCTTCAACCGATAACGTGCATACACCTGTGTTTATGGCTATTGCCTGCAACGGACTTTGAAATGATACACAGACCTGCGCGAAACACTGGCGGTTTATTCCACTTAAGAAGATAAAAACCATAGAAAAGATAAGTAAAGATCTTTTACGTGGGTATTTTATATTTATGGCCGTATGGAAGGCTGCTGGTCTCATTTGAACGGGAGTATTCCTCACATGGTGATAACTGGGCGCAGCTGGACTCGAACCAGCGATCTCCGCGATGTGAACGCGGCGCTCTAACCAACTGAGCCATGCGCCCTTGCAAAGTTAAAATATACTCTTGAGCTTTCTTTTTTGCAAGCGACACCCGGCAAAACAACTATTCTGATTCTATCTCATTTGCCGGCAAATTGCAAATATCTCAAGGGGTATATCGTAATAACTTGGCATTGCTTATTTTAAAAAACCAACAAATTTTGGCGCTCAGTTTGGGCTTTTTCAAGTGGAAAATCGATGAACCGTCTGCTGTATATATTCTTTTTTTCGATTACCATATTCTCCCGAGCCTTTGCCGGAGATTATTACGCGAATATAAATAAGTTTCTCTTTGTGCAGCCGAGTCAGCTTGCGATGGCTCAGGCTAACCTCGCATACGGACGAAATGCAGGCCCTGCCGCCAATCCCGCCAATTTACCCTTGGATTCAACAAGTGAGATATCTCTGTCCTATGGAGGGTTTTGGGGAAACGCATTCAGTACATCCGTAATTAACTACGTTACTTCACTTTCAAAATCCGACGGTTTTGGGGTGTCAATGGGTTATCTGCACATACCGGATATCATGGATACAAGGGGGCTTTCCACGACTGATGATGACAAAATCGTTTGGGATGAGTCCGATGTCTCATATGAAACATCATCAGAACTTTATCTGACTTTTGGTTATGGAAAAAGCTTTCGGCCGACTTCGAATCTGGCGATTTCGGCAGGCTTTTCCATTCATGCCCTTCGCCGACGCCTTCTCGAAGAGACCGGATATGGAATCGGCGCGGATATAGGCGCTACCGCTCACTTCCTTCAAACCGGTTGGCGTTTGAGTGTCCTGGCTGATGATATTTCCACAAATTTCATCTATTGGGACGATACCTACTATGATCAAACCTTACCACATGTTCGATTGGGAGTAGGATGGCAAAAAGAGTTCCCTTATATTCATGGTCGTCTCACCGCGGCTTATCAAACTCCGGATTTGTTGCACAATGAAGGAATTCGTGTTTTACACGACAAGGAGCTTGATAAAATTGAGGTAAGGGAGGACGGAAAATACCTTGATGATATATCCTATCTTTTTACCGGGGGCCGCTTCGGATTTGAATACTACATCAGAAATATTGTAGCAATGAGAGTAGGTTTCCTGGCGGGACAGGTGAGTTTTGGGGGAGGGGTAAATCTTTTTGATAACAGCCTGGGAATAGATTTCGGATATGTCGGCTCGGATCTCCCCGCAACATATATCTTAAGTTTTTCTTATCGAATGAAATAATAGCGCGAATTCAAGCTGCGGTTTTCATGATCTTGAGTTCTGATTTTGTTACATAAGCTTATCCATGTACGACTGCCTTTCATGAGTGTATATAAAACCGCGAAACCTCTCGATGAGGTCATACTGATTGCTGATACTGATAAATCACTTCGTGTATCAATTGCCCAGTTTCTCAAGAAGCAGGGGTACAAAACCGTAACAGCCGACACTTACGATAAAATCACGGCGGCCTGTAAGAAACACAGGCCTCAATTGGTGATAGCGGATGTGGGTATAACCGAATGTGAAGGTTTCACCGCACTGAGTATGAAAGATACACCACCTATATTACTTCTTACATCAAACGGCTCCGAAAAAGAAATGGTCCGTATTGTCGAGACTTGTAATAAAGGTGTTAATGACTTTCTGATCAAGCCCTTTCCTTTTGAAATCCTTCATGAAAAAATCCGCAGGGTACTTAATCTGCCGGGGGCAGATCCGCAAAAGCAGCTCACCCACAAGTTGTCTCAACTTCATCGGTTTGGATTAGAAATTACAGCTACCGACAGCTTCGAAAACATTCTTGATACAGTCCTAAATTCTTGTTTAAAAGCCGCAAATGCGGACTACGGGTATTTGGACCTTGTAGATACATCAAAAAACAAACTGGTAAGGGCTCGGACTGTGAAGACAGGCACCGGTAATGGTATTACCGTCGGAGAGTCACATTCCGGTAGTACAAACCCGGCTCAGTGGGTATTTCACCACAACAAATCACTTCATCTTTCGGAGACGGATCAAAACTCGAAAAAATCGGTTTCTGATGAAATCAGTTCCGTGATTTCGGTGCCTTTGAAGGTGGCGCAGGAGATCATTGGTGTACTGACATTATATCGTAATAAACCCCAGCCCCGTTTCTCTTGCCTGGATATTAATACTATTGAAATTTTTGCGCTGCAGGCCGCAAGCGCGATGAGGAGCATTAACCGGTACGATTCTCTGACTCGTAAACTCGAGGAGCTGTCGCTAATAAGTGCATATTCCGAGAAGTTAATGGGATTGGTGGAAAAAAAAGACATCATAAAGTGTCTGTTTGAAACCGTACGTAACCATTTCCCTTTTGATATGGTCGGCTTTCTCGTGGTTAAACGAAGGTTTCATCAATTTCTTTATTGGGCTCGGAAAAAAGTTCCTAATGGGAAAATCGTTGAAATTACTGCTGATGTAGTGGAAAAATACAACAGACAGACCAAACAGAAGCTGGTGGTCAAGAGGGTATCTCCGCGTCTTTTTGTATCTCCAGATACAACAAATGAACATCTTGACGGTCTTTTTGAATTCTCACGAATACTCCCGGTTACTTGGGAAGATTATAATTTTGGGGCTGCTTTCTTTGCTTCTCATGAGAGAATTGAGGAAGAAAGCGGGGTTATTTCGTTTTTAACCAGTCTTATGAGTCAGACACGCATTGCATTAACCAATGCTCGTTTGTATAACGACATGAAAGAAAACTACATCCGAACTATAAAGGCGCTGGCTATTGCCGTTGATGCCAAGGATACTTATACCCACGGTCATTCCGAAAATGTTATGAATATCGCGGAGAGCATTGCCAGAGAATTGAGTAGTGATGAAAAATGGATCGGTGCGATCCGTGACGCCGGGTTGCTTCATGACATCGGAAAGATCGGCATTCCAGGATACATTCTCAACAAACCGGGACCGTTAACCTATGAAGAATTTAACGGTATTATGAAAACCCATACAACACTTGGGGCAAATATCGTAAAAGATGTTCCCTTTCTGCAGGAACTATATTCGCTTATTCTCTACCACCACGAGCATTATGACGGTTCGGGTTACCCGGAAGGATTGGTGGGAGAGAATATTCCTCTGGGAGCCAGAATACTTCATGTGTCGGATGCTTTTGAGGCCATGACCTCAAACAGGCCTTATCGCGACAGTTTGGGTAAAAAGGAGGCGTTTAAGAGGCTTCACGAACAGAAAGGCAAACAGTTTGATCCCAGAATCGTTGAAATATTCGAGTCTGTTGCCGAGAAAAAAGGATGGATCGAATAGATTATCTTGTTTTCGGCAGTACAAACAGATTTACTACTGAAAGGAACGGAAATGCATCGAATTTTGTCGATTTTAACCATTTCATTACTGATCGTTTCCTGTCAAAAGGCAGACGAGTCGAAAGCTGACAAAGCAATTCAGGTCAATGGTGAATGGATAAGTAAAAAACAGATTGATGAGGCATCGGTACTTCTTCGACAAGAAATGCTTCGTTATAAACCCGAGCAGGCATTTGAAGGTGTGGACGAGTCGACCCGTAAAAATGCCGCGCGGCAGCTAATGGCCAATATTTTGATGTTGCAGGAGGCCGATCGGCGAGGTATTAAGATTGATGAGTCTCGTTTCGAAGAGGAATACAGCGGTTTCAAGGAACAGTTCGGAGATAAAGCGACATTTACCCGAATGTTAACCGAAAGCGGTATAACAGAAGAGGCAATGAAAAAGCAGCTTCGAAATGGGATGAAACTCGATTCGCTGATGAAAATACTTCTGAGTGATGTGGACACTGTCGGCATGGAAGCTGTTAGCGCGTACTACAATGAGAACAAGGGAATCTTTACCAGCCGGAAACAGGTCCATTCGGCCCAGATTGTTTTACTTTACGGAGAAGATACAACTGCCACTCACAAATCGCAGATGCTTGAAAAAGCAAAAGGGATAGTACAGCAATTGCGCAAAGGCGCCGATTTTGCATCTCTAGCCAAGCAATATTCTCAAGGTCCGTCGTCAAAAAACGGGGGAGATATCGGCTGGCTCAGTAAGGGAGATCTGAGAGAAGATATCGAAAACACGCTTTTTTCTCTTGAGGTCGGGGATATCAGCGGTCCCATCGTAACCGAATCCGGCATTCTTATTCTTAAGAATATCGAAGAAAAACAGGGAAAACAGAAGGAACAGAAAGAAGTCGAGGGGCGGATTCGGACCTTGTTGGAGATCAGAGAAAGAAATAAGATCGTGAGTAATTTTATCGACAGTCTCGTTCGAGAGGCTGATATCGTATATGCGGATCCTAATTTCGAGCCATAGAAACGCTTCCATAAGCAACGTGAATGATAAATCCAAATCGAGATAAATTCACGAGGGGCTCAAATTTGGGTAATGCCAAGGCCGTTGAACTGGAAGTTTTGCGGCCTCTATTTTTCGCTTTCGAGTCTGTGTCTGCCGTATTTTAATTTAAGATCGTGGAGCAGATATTCATCTCCTTGAGGTCGCATACCGGCTTGAAAGAGTGTATCGAGAGTTTCTAGTTGTTCTACAGTCTTTGCCAGCTCCTTTTGATTTCCAGTAAATACTTCCGACAGACTTTGGCGGGTCCGGGAATCTTTCTCTGCCTTATTCACCAGTCGAATACCATAAGGGCCCGCGAATTGTTTGAATGCATAAGCATGTTTGCGGAAATTTTTCTCGCGTACCATGGCTTTATACCTGGATTCACAAATGGCCCAAAGTAAACGAGTCGCCAGTGCGACAAGGACCCAAGCCCACCATCTTCTCCCAAAGGCATAAAAAGCTAATGCACCTACGGCAACTGAGAAATAAAAGCGGTAAATTTTGATAAAAGCCACTGTCTAATTATCTCGCATCATTAAACGAATGGTTTCGGCAATCAGTTTTGCGGCTTTGGAGCTTATTTGCCTGGATGACCTTTTGGATGTTAAATCTTTTTTAAAATCCCCTGTCCCGGTATGCTTTATGCCCTGCCTATTTTCTTTAAGTTTTTTTCTTAGGAGTTGTATCTTGGAACGACGGTAACCATCAGGTGTTAAAAACTGTGGATTTTCGTACATGTTACGCCCGCTTTGTTATGCTTTGAATTCTCTATCCAAAATCTCATTTATGAATCGATCAAGAGATACCGGATAGTAATTATACTCGGGACAGTAGATAAGAGCCGTAGTTATGTTTTCTTGCATGGAAAGCTTGTCTCCAATCTCACTGAGGTAGTGCTCCGCGTCCTTATCCACATGATTAATGGTAAGATAATCGTTTTCAACTTTCAAGTTTCTTCTTTTGCTGTACGCAAATGAAAACAACCGACCCTGCAGTTCACTGTCAAAGGTCTCCGGATCGAAAACATCCCCAAATGTTTCGCCCATACTGGAAGGAGAAATAATAAATTTAGGTGAAACGTTAATTTTCCCCTTTAACTCCAGGCATTTTGATGTGTCCTGATCATCGGGAGCAACAAGTATGTAAGACAACTGATGATAGCCGCTTACAATTCCGGTAATAGGCTTTCGCAAAACATCGGTTCGGTTGAAAATGCTTTGAATATGGTCGTTCGAATTAGATTCATTGAAAAAAGAAGACATAGGCGAAAAATAATACCTCCTACAAATTTATGCCACTTAATTACGTTTCTAATTGACGGAAATGAATGAAATCACCTTGAAGATTCGGGTGATAACCCGTTTACCGTAGAAGTTTGCTTGGCGAATAGTGCGTTTCTTTTAGATTCTTTTGCATTTTTTACGTTGAATCATACATTTTTATAATGCTGAACTTGGTGGATATTTCTAAATATTTCCGTGCACGGGCGCTAACCGCCAAAACAAGCATCCAACGAATACCAAGAGTTTCTCGAATGAAAACCTTCCTTTTTACCTGATAAGCCGTCATGCATTCCGCGAATCATTCAGAAGGCTTGACATGAAAATTCCATCTATGCTTCCAATAATTATTTCGTTTTTAATGTGTAGTGCCGTTTTAGAGGCAAAAAGCTATACTTTGGACCAACTGATTGTAATCGGGCACAAAACATCGCCGGAAATCAAACAGATCAGAAAAGAGATGGAGAAGGTAAATGCCCAAATAGACGAAGCTTATGGGCGAGCTATGCCGTCCATTTCCGTATCCGCCAACTACCAGTATGTGCCACAGAGTTTTGATGCCATGACAGCAGGTCTGGGCCAACTGGGAAGCGACGGCATTTCCATGGAAAGAGCGCTATCTTCGCAAGTAGATGCTGAACCGGGTGCTCTGGCGCTCTCACGTATACTCGATCAGTCTATATTGAATATCACTAATATGCAGACTCCAAAACAAATGGCCAATATCGGTATTTCCCTTCAACAACCCTTGTTTGCTCAGGGGAAAGTCACCACTGGCCTAAAAATCGCAAAATCTACACAGCGCTCCCTGGTCTGTAAGATGCAGGATGCCGAGCAGCGTTGCAACGCTCAAATTACCCGACTTTTTTATAATACTCTGCTCGCTGGTGAAAATGTAAAGGTGCAGAATGAAGCCGAAAAGATCGCACGGGAAACGCATCGACTTGCGATTATTCGACATGCACTTGGAAGTGGTTCGGAGCTGGATACTCTGAGTTCACAACTTCGTTTGCAACAGATTCAAATCGAAGCGGAAAATGCTCAAAGCGATTATCGTATGGCGGTTGAGTCGCTTATCGAATGGACCGGGATAAAGGATGATCCCGATTCCGTTAGGCTATCCGGGAATTTTCCGAAGGGGGAATATGTTATATCGCTTGATGAAGCGTTGGTCCGCATGGAAAGAGACAACAAAGAGCTTGGCCGGCTGCAAAGCGGTGAACAGATTCACGAACATCTCCTAACCATGAGCAAAACAGATTTTCTTCCAAAGGTATATGCCGGAGCCGCGTTGGGGAAGGTGGCTTTGTTCGATAGGCAATACCCAATTTCATGGCATGACGATCAGAAGGTTTCCGCGGGTATACAAATGGATTTATTCACAGGTGTGCAAAGACTCAACAGGGTGCGGCAGGCTCGTGCCGATCTGGAGAGGTTTCGCATTAACCGCAAGGACGTCATAAGCAAACTAAGCCTGGCGGTTAAAAGCACTCACAAGAAGATGCTTCTTGCGCGTAAGCAGGTGAACCGGACAGAATCAATGATTGCCCTTGCCCAAAAGGGGCATGAAATCGCGAAAAGGGCTTACGAGGTTGGGCAAAAAACTCTGGTTGAGTTGCAGAATGCCGAATTGCAATTGATGCAGTCGCGAATGGGACATAATGCCGCGCGACTGAATTTTTATATGGCGGTAATAGATCTTCGTTTGCTTATGGGAGATTTCAATGCAGATTATCGGCAAAGTATTTTGGATTGAGAAAGCAGGGAGGATATGCTGAGAGATATGTTCATAACTGGTTGCATGCTTTTGCTCATACACGCAGGCTGCAAACAAAATGAATTAGAGCAGACTAAAAGCATAACGGAGCTACAGGAAGAAAACGGTTATCCCGTAAGAATTCAGAGAGCCGCGGTCGATGAGCTTTTCAGGATGGACAGGCAGGGTGGTGTCGTAAAGGGGGTATACCAGACAACGGTTAGCGTGGGAGTGTCGGGCACGATTTCTTCCTTGAAGGTTGAAACGGGCAGCAGTGTTCGAGCCGGCGGCACATTAGCCACTGTCGATCCCGACGGAGCTTCTCCCTACCTGCTTGCCAAGACTGAGTTTGAAAATGCAAAGAAGAGTTACGAACGGATACAGGCACTAGAGAAAGCTGGAGGAGTTTCCCAAGATGTGCTGGATCAGATAGAGGCCAGGTACGATGTTGCGGCAGAAAACCTGAGCGCGGCGCGCAAAACCGTAAACATAACAGCTCCCTTCTCAGGGGTCGTTCTTGATGTTATGGAAAGGTTGAACAGCAAAGTTGGGCCGGGTACGATGATCGCAAAAATCGCAAAGGTCGATGAGGTCGCGGTTGAGTTATCTGTTAACGAGGCAGTTATCAATGAATATTCCGAAGGGCAAAACGCCTTTGTCATTTTGGATGATGATACTCTCTGGGGGGAGGTCTCGAAGATTGGAGCCGGGGCAAACGAGCATACACATGCATTCCCGGTGACAGTATCCTTTAACAACCATAAAAGGCTCCTGAAGCCCGGAACGTTTGTTACTGTCGGGGTCATTACCGCTCAAAAACAGGCGATGATATTACCGATGGATATAATACAAATGGATGATAATGGGGCTTTTGTTTTTCGTGTATCTGACGGCAAGGCTCATTACGTTCCCATCAAATTGGGAATTCGGGGCGATAACGGTTATGAGATTACCAGCGGAATAAAAGAGGGCGATTTGATAGTATTACAAGGCGCGGGCCTGCTTAATGATGGTGTCAAAATACGAATCGTTGATTGAATATTGCCCGGCATTAATTGGCGGCATTTTTTTGGGAAACAGGATTAAACCATGGTATTAGCACATACGAGTATACGTAAGCCACTTTCCATTATAATGGTAATTTTGGCTCTTGTGCTTTTTGGTTTGTACAGTTTTATGCGGTTACCGGTCGATCTGATGCCTGAGATGGACCTGCCGTATGTTACTGTGCAGGCGATCTATCCGGGTGCCGGTCCCCAAGAGATCGAAACATCGGTAATTAAGCCTGTAGAAGAGCAGATGACCACGATTGCCGGTTTGAAGAATATAACCTCCTACTGCATGGAGGGGCTTGGGTATGTGGTGCTTGAATTTGATATGGCAATTGAGGCCGATTTCGCAGCTATAGAAGTTAAGGATAAAATTGACGCGATTCTATATCAGTTGCCAAACGATCTGGAACGGCCTGTCATCCAGAAATTTGATCCCGGTGACGAACCGGTCATGAGGGTGGCTCTTATTGGGCCGGCATCCCCCGAGCGCCTTCGGGAACTGGCCGAGCAGGACATAAAAGAGCGCCTCGTGAGGATAGCCGGGGTAGCAAATATCGAAATCCAGGGTGGACGTGAACGGGAAATCCAAATAAATCTGAGCAAAGAGAAAATGGATGCCCATAACTTATCCATTTTCCAGATTTATCCTCTGATTGGGGCTCAGAGCGCAAACTTTCCGGCGGGGCAGATCACAGGCGCTTTTCGCGAATACACCGTCAGGGTACAGGGGGAGTTCACATCGGTTGAAGATATCGCTAATATTTCGATTCCCGTGATGAAAATGGGCAGAGAACCGGTGCAGTATAACATACTGCTGTCGGATATCGCCGAGGTTACCGATTCGTATGCAGAAGTTCGGGAGAAGGCACGTTTTGATGCGCGGGAGGCCGTTAACCTTTCTATTCAGAAGCGCCCCGATGCAAATACGGTCGAAGTGGCGAAAAGCATAATGAATCAAGTTACCGCCATTAATCATGAATTGGCGGAGGGCTTTGAGCTTCAAATCGCCCAGGACCGCTCCGCTTTCATTCGCGATTCTGTGAATGATACATACAGCAGTATGGCCTTGGGGATCATACTAACATCACTGATACTTCTTTTGTTTCTTTATGACTGGAAGTTGATGCTTATTGCAGCGATTACAATGCCGGCATCTGTAATAATAGCGCTCACCGCAATGGATGCATCGGGATTTTCGCTGAATATTGTTACTTTGATGGCTTTGAGCATTTCGGTGGGAATTCTGGTTACGAATGCCATCATTGTGCTTGAAAACATAGTACGTGTTCGAAATACCGGCGTCTCTGTTCAACAGGCAGCCGAGAAGGGCACGAGCGAAATTGCGGTTGCCGTTTTGGCGTCGGCTTTGACCAATCTGGCGGTCTTTATACCAGTTGCAACAACCGGAGGCATTACGGGCAGCGTTTTTAAATCTCTGGGTCTGACTATCGTCTTTGCCACCGTTGCTTCTCTGTTACTATCCTTCACCCTTACTCCGCTTATGGCATCAAAGATGCTTTCGGCTCGAAACACTCAAACCGGCAAAGATCATATTATAGAGCGGTTTATGAAGAGGCTGGTGGAGGCTTACGGGCAAGTTCTGCATTCAATTGTTTACAGCAGAATCCAAATCTCGGTAGTAATATTAGTAACTGTTGTTTTGTTTGGTACTTCTCTATTTGTAATTGCACCTCGAATCGGCAGTGAGTTTATGGCTCAAGGTGATCAGGGATATATGACCATAGATGTCGAGCTGCCCCCCGGAACTCCGTTGCATCAGACCGACACGATTATGTCCATAATCGAAAAAAGGGTGCGAGAGTTGCCTGAAGTAGAGGCGATAGTTACGTCGATTGGAGGAAGCGGTGTAAACACTGGAGTATATTTCGGGCAGATAATCGCGCGACTTGTTGACGGCTCCAAAAGGAAGAGATCCACCGATGAGGTTATCGCAGCTTTTCGGCCTAGTTTGATTGATCTGCCCGATGCGCGAATATTCGTATATCCCATGAAAACAATGGGCGGACCAGGGGAGGCGGATATACAGGTCGAAGTATCCGGAGCTGATCTTAACACTGTGCTTGCCCTGACTGATTCCGTAAGAGCTAAGATGAAAAATGTTGGGGGACTTACCGATATAAAATTATCCTGGAAGGGGCCCAAACCGGAAATTCAAATAATTCCCGATCGTAGGCGTCTGGAACATTACGGCCTTAGTCCAAATACTGCCGCTGCTCTCACAGTTGAGGCATTAGGCGGTTTGATGCGTTTCTCCATGACCGGTCACGATGAAGCATTGTTTCGGGAGGGTAATGAAGATTACCCGATTAGAGTACAACTTTCTCACAGGGACCGCAACACGATACAAGAGATTGAAAATCTGACTGTTCCCACCAGGCTGGGAATGGTTCCCGTCAAATCTCTGGCAAAAGTTACATTCGCCGACGGCGCAGCCTCGATCACCAGGAAAAACCGACAACGCATGGTATCGGTCATGGCAAATGTATCGCAAGGATCAACCGGAGGGAAAGTTTCGCAACTTGATAAATCGTTTCAATCGATAAACCTTGAATCTGGCTATTCCGTTGGATTCGGCGGGGATCAGGATATGATGCGAGAATCCAATCAGCAGCTGATCATAGCGGGACTTCTGGCAATCATTCTAACTTACATGGTTCTCGCTGGGATTTTGGAATCGCTGCTTATGGCGTTGGTGATATGGCTTACCCTCCCGCTTGGACTTATTGGTGTGGTCTGGGCACTGTTTCTGACCGGCAACACTTTCAGTATGATATCCAATATGTCCATTATCATGCTTATAGGAATCGTTGTAAATAATGCTATACTGCTCATAGACTATGCGCGCCAACTTCGGGCCGAAAGGGGATTATCTTCTCGAGACGCAATTGTCGAGGCCGGTAAGACCAAGTTGAAGGCAATTATTATGATGAATCTGGCAATTGTATTAGCGATGATCCCTCAGGCGCTTGCATTAGGAAGCGGTGGTCAAATCAGGGCACCGTTTGCAATAACAGCCATAGGAGGGGTTCTGGTCTCGACTGCTTTGACATTTTTCATCATTCCCGCCTTATATGTTATAACCGAACACAAGAAGGTTGAATCGTCTGGCGAGCAGAACTAATCTCAGACTAAAAAGCGTGTTTGCCGCTTTTACAGCTTTGCGGCTACTTGTTGAGCGGTGATCGAGAAAGAATCAATGGGGGCGGATTTTGAAGGTTTTCCCAAACAGCTTATCCGGCAATACTATATTAACATCTAGTCGGCTGTTTTTATTAATAGTTTAAACAAACGAGTCTGTTTTTAATTTATGACTACACGTGTAAAGTATACCACGCCGGTTGTGAAACTCGCTCTGGAGAGGAAATGGATTTCGGAGGAGCAGTTCAATGAATGTAAGGCCCTGCTGCGAAAGAGCAATAAAATTGGTTTGGAGTCCACAATCGAGGAGATCTTCCTCAAACAGGGGGTTTTAAGCCAACAACAGCTTGATGAACTGGTCCAGCTGAGCGATTTAACTGAAAAGGGTTCGCTTTTTGGAGCGTATCGACTCGGTGAGATGCTTGGACAGGGTGGAATGGGAAAAGTATACGAGGCGCTTCATGAGCTTATGAACCGGGAAGTGGCAATTAAGGTACTAAATTATAATTATACTCGAGACCAGAATAATCTTACCCGTTTTTTGCAGGAAATACGTGCCTTAGCCAAATTGAATCACACCAACGTCGTACAGATCTTCGACGCCGGTAAGGTCAAACGTCGTTTTTTTTTCGCAATGGAGCTTGTGCACGGCAATTCTTTACAACAATGTGTCGAGCAAAATGGTATTTTAAATGAACGTCAGGCGCTTAGGTTAATCAGACAGACTGCTCAGGCGCTGGCTTTTGCTCACGGCAAAGATATCATTCACCGCGACGTTAAGCCGGAAAACATTCTTATAAATAAGGATGGTGAAGCGAAGCTGACCGACTTTGGTGTAGTGATGCATCAGGATGCGGATCACATGACCCTCACAAAAGAAGGGTTCATGGTAGGATCTGTCTATTACGCATCTCCCGAGCAAATTCAGGGAGAGCGAAATATTGACGGGCGATGCGACATATACGCTCTTGGAGCCACTTTTTATTTCGCGCTGACCGGAAGAACCGTTTATACCGGCTCAAACGTTCAGGAGATACTTCGTAAGCATGTGTTTGGTACATGGGTATCTCCTCGAAGATACAACAAAAGAATCAGTCGTTCGACTGCCGCTATCATCAAAAAAATGATGAATCGCAATCGGGATAAACGGTATCAAAGGATGGAGGATGTTATTAAAGCGATAGATAACCGTGGTAGATTAAATAGATACGGATTAATCTTTTTTGCTGTTCTTTTGGTTACATTTATACTTGTATTTATCGGAATGGCAATCGAGATGAATTACGAACCATTGAAAATGTTTGCGACATATCTGACACAATAGATTCAATTCAAAAGTCGTTCTTTACAGTTTGTTACACAAAAAAGGAGGGGGAGAAATGATCTCCATGAAACATTTACTGATCGCCGGTGGTTTGGCTGCGGCAATAGGTCTGGCCGGATGCGGTATGAACGAGGAGCAACTCGCGGATGCTGAAAAGCGCATCGAAGCTTTGACCGCTAAGGGTGTTCCGGACAGTGTTCTTTCCAAGTCAAAGATCTTTTTGTATCAAGTTCGTGACTCACAAAAGCGTGGTGGTTCCGGTGGAGGACATGCAAGAAAAAACGCGGATTCTTTAATCATCACCCTTGAAGCAGCCGAACAGTGGTATGCCCAACAGATGGAAAAGCTTAAACCGGCTGTAGCTTCCCTGCGTGAGAAAGTAAACGCGGCCAAGAGTGATCTGAGCGGCTTGCACCTAAGAACTGCGGACAGTATCATCGCGGTTGCCGATTCCTTCGCCACCAAAAACTGGATGCTGCAGGCAAATGATAACTTGGTTCACTTGGACTCTTTAATGGATTATTTGCATGAGAGTCAAAAAAAATCAAAAGATATCAAGAAAAAAATTGCAGGTTATACATGGGTCAGCGACATGGTTGCCGACGGGCCGGGACTTAACGCACGTGAGGTTCGCACATACAAGTTCAACAGAAACGGTGACATTTATATAGACGAATGGAAAAGAGGAAAAAGTACCGAATACCTCAAGGAAGACTGGCGTTTTACATCGTGGGGGACCTACGATGTTAAAAACGATACGATTTTCTTTCAGATATCCCGTGAGAAATGTCCAAAACAGATCTTCTGGAATTTCCATCACAAAGAAAAGAGATGGATCAAAGAGGATAAACCTACTTACGATAACGAAATCACCGACGGCAGCAAGGATCGCCATATGACCTTTGAGGATTTGCAGGTCGGTTTTCAGAGAAGAAGATCATAGCCGATCGTCCTCTACTATTAAACTTCTTTAATGATTATGCACCGTCATTTGGCGGTGCATATTTTTTCAGGTGTGGTTAGATTGTGTGCATATAAGACTCGACAGAAACAACTCTGAGAAGCTATATGAATTCTGATAGTGCTTTTCCCTTATACCTTTTAGGTAAACAAAAGGTATTTGAGTCGGACAAAATATCGGAAGAGCAACTGCTCGATTTCTATGGTGAAGCATTCAACTGCATCAATCAGATCGAGGCCACTCATTCTCTAGTACGCAGAATCGCTTACGAGTGCAAGATAGATAGTAATCGTAATTTGATCTTTATTGGGTATCAGGTTCGTGATCCCGGGACTCTTTCTGAAGGATTAGTCTGCTGGACTCTCGGCACAGATACGCTCAATGTTTTACAGTTTCGCGGTACCCGTCCGGTGCAAAGGGTTGTTCCACTCAAGTGGAGCTGGCTTGAGGCGGTTGAATTGCTGGGGGAAAGATGGATTTATGGAGATTTTAAGGTCTCGGGTTTGACATTTTTGGATCCTGTTGAAAGCACCGACGATATGGAATGCTGGATGTCTTTCAATTTATTTGAAGATAGAACCCGAACGTATAAGAATGGCGACCAAATCCAACTTTCGAAGTATGATCCCCAATGGCCTTTAGCCTATGTTACCTTTTCAGAATGGTTGAAAACGTATTTCGGCACAACTCTGATCAAACGGACCGAGCACTTCGGAAGTACCGCCATTCCAATGACTTGGGCCAAACCGATTATTGATATACTGGTAGAGGTTCCTTCTTTTGCACTTGCTCGAAAGCTCATGCTGCCCAAACTTCCGGAAAACTGGGAGTATTGCTGGTATAACAATCACATGATGCTAATAAGGCGTGACTCATTTATGGGTAAACGGACGCATCATTTACACATTGCTCCTTCGGGGCATCACATATGGGAGCGACTCTTCTTCAGAGATTACCTTCGTTCTCACCCACAGGAGGCTCAAAGATACAGTGCCCTAAAAAAGCAGATCGTGACAAAGTATAGCAGCGATCGCGAACGTTATACCTGGTCCAAGGGAGATTTTGTGCGAGAAGTGACCGCAAAGGCACTTCGATGGGCCAACCGATAACACCTTAAGCCTTTTTCAAACCCAACCCTTCTATCATACAGTCGTCTGAATCCACGCTGTCGCCCGATGTGGTAAGATAATCTCCGCTGATATAACCGTTTGCACCGGCAAAAAACATCATGCCCTGAAGTTTTCCGAGGTTTATTTCTCTGCCGCCACATACTTTTATGTTTTTATCCGGCAGCCCGATTCGAAAAAGAGCAATTATTTTCAGAAATTCCAGCGCACTCTCCTTTGGACGGCTTAACCTGGTTCCCTCTATGGCATTAAGGAAATTGATCGGAACCGTATCGACATCGAGGGCCCGAAGCTCCATGCAAAGATCTTTGCGATCTTGCCAGCTCTCACCCATGCCGAATATCCCTCCGCAACAGACCGACATTCCGGCGGCTTTGGCCCTTCTGACCGTCTCGATTCGTTGATCGTAGGTATGAGTGCTTACGATTTTGTTGAAATGTCTTCTGCCGGTCTCAAGATTGTGATTGTAACATACCACGCCCGCTTTTTTTAGCTGCTCGAACTCATCTTCGGAAAGTATACCCAAAGATGCATGAACGGGAGCCTTGAGCGAGGAGAGCGTGTCGGCCAATTCTTTTAAATCCACAGGCGAAAGCTTCCTTCCGCTGGATACCACCCCGAATGCGAGGTCGCGTCTTGCCGCTGCGGAATAAGCCTTTAAAATTTCGCTGCTTTCGGACATGGGTTTGACCGTAACCGTCGCGCTGTTGTGGGAAGATTGGGAACAGAAGGCGCAGTCCTCGCCACATCCGCCGGATTTGATGTTCATTATGGCGCATGGACTTACGGTATCGTAAAAAAAATGCCTTCGTATCTGGTCTGTGCATGCAAACAGGATTGAAAGCTTGTCTTCGGGCCAGTTGATCACGGTTTGAAGATCAGTTTCGGTTGTTTGTTTGATCACGGCGTTCTCAAAAAGTCTGTCAGCGCGGCTAAAAAAAGACATACACACCTCAAATCGAAGAAATACAAGACACGATAGAAAATTCTAAACTTGGCCATTCCCACACATTTCGATTACTCAATCTTGGGACACAAAGATTTTAGCAATCTTGGGAATCTTCGGAGGGGATTGCACCCGATTGACTAACCCCCTACGTTCACAAGATATTGCGCAACTCATCCGCAAAGGACTGCTCGTTTCAGGTAAAAAATAAAACACGGTACCATACCGCTTAGGTTTAGGATCGGGCAAAAGATTCACCAAAAAGGAGATAAATCTTCCATCGCACTGTTCTTCGCAGGAAAGAATAGTCCTGATCTTTGGCGTTGGCGGACTTAAAATAAGCTGTCGTAGCAACAATTCTTTCCGCAGAAAGAACATCTTCTTACAGCTCCTTTTTATTTCAACCGCTTAGCCTCGTTGACTCCCTGCCGAAACTTTTTGATCCATTCTCCAATTTCTTTGTAGCCGGTAATGCTCTGATCGATGGTAACTTCAAGCAGAATGCGAGTATTGAAGCCGTGATTGAATAGAAGCGAGAGATATTCTTTCCAGGGACTGTTTCCAAGTCCCAGCGGGTTATGGTCGAAAAAGTTTCCCCGACTGTCCCAGTAAGCATCGTGCAGATGGACATGGCCTACCCGTTGAAGGAACTCTGTAGGCGGGTAAGGTGGTTGCTTTTTGAGCACGGTGCTTCGCCACGAATGTCCGACATCCCAGCAAACTCCCACAGAAGTGTTCTTGATAAGACTCATTACGCCGTCGAATGTGTCTCCAAGGCGAACAAGCTCGTCATCATTGGCATCATGGGGCAGCTGAGTCTCCGCAAATGCGCAAATGCCCGATGATGAGATTGTTTTGTTTCCGATCCATTCAAAAAAGCGGTTGGCAGCCTCGGTCGCCTGATTTAGTGAACGGTAATGTGGCTCGTACCTGGCGAGCCCCCCGTGGAAAATGACGGAGGTTATATCCTCACTTCGGTCTGAGAGATTTTGAGCGAGATCAATTATCTCTCCGAGACCGTAACTACAGCTTCTTTCATCGAAAACTTCCGGAGCAAGATTCCCGTGAAGGTATGGGTGAAGAGAGCAGGCGAGTCCGGCTTCAATGGCGGTTTCACCAATCAGGTAATAAAGGTACAGATCGCTTTCTTCACCGAGAGGAAATTCTATAAAATCGATACCACTTTCCTTAAGAAAACGAAAAAAGAAATCCGGTGAACCGAATCTCTCTTCCCAAAGCGGTGCCGTCATGCGAACAGGGTTAACTTTCATCCCTAACTGCATCTGAATACCCCTATAATCACGAATGATTAGCATTCATGGCCGGTGTCTTTAACTCACATAAATCATCATAATTAATTTAATTATGGCGGCATTTTCAAAAGGGCGAAATCATGTTTTTACGTCATATTGGAGATATATTCTATTTTTACCGACAATTTTTCTTCATAAATGAGGATAGATGATCTTGCGGATATACGTTCTTTTGGAGAAAAAAACCATGCCCGCCGTCCAGGCACAAGATATCCGCCCCAAGGGTTTCTGCCAGATCCATACCGGCTCTCAATGGTATTATGCGATCCTTTTTACCATGAAGCAGTAGCAGGGGTATATCGATATTCGACAGCTGGGCGGGGGAGTAGGAGAGTTGGCTCAGCAGATCAAGTCCGTCAATAAGATGCCGAGTTGAATAGGCGGATGTGTCGGGAAAGGGGTGTTGTATGGCACAATTCTCGAAGAATTGCCCCAGTGTTTTGTTCCGGTTAGTTTTAAGTCCAACTTTCATTCCCCGAATCATGGTCTCAGGCATACCAAATCGGAAATCATCCTTGCGGCAAAAGGAGCGCGTTGCGGAAAGCAAAACGGCCATGCGGGGTTTAATAATCGGAATCAAACCGAGAGAAAGAATTGCTCCTGTTGACCATCCTGCCAGACAGTCTATATTTGTAATGTTTTCGCCCAAAGTGCCGGCAAACGCAAGAGGCCAATCCGGCTTTATCGCTCCGTCTACTATCAGCGAACTCATTAAGTTATTAACATCAATTAAGATTGCATTCTCATCAAAAAGCGGTTTAAGCATGGATGGGGGGCAGGCCCACCCTCCTAAAACAAGCGTTTTCATTGCCGATCCTTCCATTCCCTCAATACCGCCAAAAGAGCCTCCATATGCTCGGAATTAAGTTCGCTGTTTATCGAGAACCGCAGTCGCGCGGTTCCTATGGGAACCGTCGGTGGACGTATCGCGGGTACTTTGATTCCTTTTTCACGAAAAAAACGGGATAGTTCGAGACATTTCTTATCATTGCCGATAAGGCAGGGGATGATCTGGCTCGTCGAGTTAAGTGTATCAAATCCCAAATCTTGAATTTTTTGCCTAAGTTGGTCGGCCACACTCAGGAGATTCAGGCCCAAAAGTGGATGGTTTCGTATATACCTGACCGATGCCAAATCGAAGGCAAGAACGGAATGTGGCAGGGCGGTCGAATAGATAAGGCTTCTTGCGGTGTTTACCAGGTAATCGCGTAAAAATTTGCTGCCCGCAAAAAAACCACCCAAGCCGCCTACGGCTTTGCTTAAAGTCCCCATGCGGATGTCAACGACCTCTTCCAGGCCGCACTCCTCAACCAGACCGCTGAGCTTCTTTCCAAAAATGCCGGTCGCGTGAGCTTCATCCACCATGACCAGGGCACCGCTCCGAGCTGCCAGATCACAAATCGCCTCCAGCGGTGCCCGGTTTCCGTCCATGCTAAAAACCGAATCGGTTACGATGATTTTCTCCTCGGCTTCACAGCTATTCAGTCGGTTATGTAAATCATCCATATCGCAATGTCGGTAACGAATCATCTTTGCTTTGGACAACCTGATCCCGTCAACAATGGAAGCATGATTGAGTTTGTCCGAGAAGATTACCGTGTCGCGGGTTGCCAGTGCCTGAATAATGCCTACATTCGCGGCATAGCCGCTGTTGAAAATAAGCGAGGATTCTGTACTTTTCCAGTCGGCCAGCTCTCTTTCCAGTTCAGAATAAAGAGCACTGCGGGAGCCGATCAGTCTGGATGCCAAATTTCCGGCCAGGTTACCTTCAAGCAGGCGCAGAGCCTCAATGCTGACTTCCTTTCTGCTCTCTACGGCCAAATAGCTGTTGGTAGAGACATCCAGCTCGAAATTCTGCACCCCGGGCAGAGTGCGGAAAAGATCGTTTGCTGTTTTCTCCGCCAGCGTGCGTTTAAGGCGGTGATAAATATACGATTTGTCCATTGAGCGGATTCCAGCTTACGGTTAAAGTGCCAATTTTAATCTACAAATATTTCAGAAAAGTAAGATGTGGACATCGGATGTTCTTACAGATACTTCTGTGCAAGGCTTCGACAAAACTTCTCGATTGCCGGCGAAATAGAATCTCCGTAAGACATGGAAAAGAGAGGAACGGGAGAAATTTTTTCCTGTATTGTATCCCGATTATCTTCGAAAATATAGTCACGCTCCCCGGCGATCATTTCATTAAACACCACAGCCGCAATCTCAATATCACGCTCAACCAATGCCTGAAAACTTAAGAATGTATGATTGAGGGTTCCAAGCTTCGGTGATGTGACCAGTATTACCGGAAGCTTTATGCTTTGGATAAGATCCAGCATATAGTAAGCCTTGTTTATTGGAACCATTAGGCCGCCCGCTCCTTCTATTATGGTACAGTCGGCGGTTTGAGCGACTTCCTCCATCGACTGCATTATCACCCCGATCTCAATATCTACGCCGGATTTCTTTGCGCCAAGGTGAGGGGAGCAGGCCGGCTCGAATTTGTACGGCACATGTCGATCGTAGGAGGCCGTCATGCATGCGTCACCATCCATTACATAATCAAAATCGGGCGCGTGAAGTATTAAGTCATCTTTTAACTCACATCCCGTCTGGATCGGTTTTGCATAGGTTACCACCTGCATAAACTTTGCAAAACCGTCCGCGAGTTGTCTGGAAACGTACGTTTTTCCAATATCCGTATCTGTTCCAGTCACAAAAAATCCTGATATCATAAGTTTGTCCATTGAGCAAGTGTATTAGAATAACAGAGATGCATTATAGTAAAATTTTTCTTTCATTTGACCTGAATAATAGAAAAATACACTATTTTTCCTTTTAACACTTTGAAAGCGGCTTACAAAACTGTTCAATGACCCTCAACCATAGTTCTGGGAAAAAGAGGAGATACGGATGGGAGAAGTATTGAAAAGTTCCTATGCTCATAAGCATTCCGGGAAGCGGATAGCGGTGCTCTCACCTGTTGCATGGCGTACCCCGCCTCGGAAATATGGTGCATGGGAGACTGTTGCAAGCAACATAACTGAAGGGCTGATTAGTAACGGCTGGGATGTAACACTGTTTGCCACTAAAGACTCAATAACCAGTGCCAATCTCAAAGCGGTAATCAGTCACGGGTATGAAGAAAACCCGATGCTCGACCCCAAGGTGTGTGAATATTTGCACATAAGTGAGTTTTTTGAACATGAGCATGAATACGATTTATTGCACTGCCCCTATGATTTCATGGCACTGACGTACAGTCGTTTGGTAAAAACGCCTGTTCTAACAACGGTGCACGGCTTCTCTTCCCCGAAAATTCTTCCGGTATATTATAAATATTCAAACGTTCACTACGTTTCGATCAGCGATGCCGACCGCGATCCCAACATGAAATATCTGGCCACCGTTTATAACGGTATCGATCTGTCGCTTCACACTTTCCACCCCAAAGCCGGAGAATACCTCGTGTTTCTTGGACGTATTCATCCGGATAAAGGAACCCATCTTGCTGTTGAGGTCGCGCGCAAATCGGGGCGTAAGCTGCTGATTGCCGGTATTATACAAGATATGGAATATTACATGAAAAAAGTGAAACCTCACATAGACGATTACCGGATAAGATATGTGGGTTCGGTTGGTCCTCGGGAACGTAATGAACTTTTTTCAAATGCCTATGCCTTGCTGCATTTGAATGAATTGCCTGAGCGATTCGGGCTTGTTATGGCCGAGGCAAACGCCGGGGGGCTCCCGGTCATAGCGCTGGATAACGGTTCATGCAGAGAAGTCATCGAGGATCAGGTTACCGGTTTTTTGGTAAACAGCGTAGATGAAGCGGTCGAGGCGTTGTCGCGAATACCGCAGATAGATAGAAATGCCTGTCGAAAAAGAGTAGAGCGATTATTTTCCAGAGAAGCGATGGTTCACTCCTATGAACGGGTATATGATATGATTTTTTGCGGAAATAAGAATTAAACAGGTCGATGATTAATTGTATTTTGTTAGATTGTTGTCAATATTAACTTTGACGCGGAACATTAGACTATTTTTATACTCTTTTTTCCGACAGTTATTACCTCGTGGAGTGTGTATCTCATGAATATGTCTTATGTGCGTAAAATACCAAAAGTGGAAGAGATCCTTTCAGATCAGCCTCTGGATGAGCAATTAAGGGAGTTAAAAACCCGTCGTGATGATGAAATCAAAGCAGTTTTTGAGCAGAGAAGCGACAAGTTTCTTGTTGTAATCGGCCCCTGTTCAGCTCATGATGAGGAAGCGGTGATCGATTATGTGAACCGGCTTGCGAAAGTTCAGGAGAAGACAAGAGATAAACTCATCTTGATTCCCCGCATATACACCAATAAGCCTCGTACGACCGGGCAGGGCTACAAAGGCATGATGCACCAGCCTAATCATAGAGAAAAACCCAACGTCTCTGAGGGAATACGGATGATTCGTCGTATGCACATTCGGGCGCTGCGTGAAAGTGGGCTTACGGGAGCCGATGAGATGCTGTATCCGGGAAATCATCCCTATTTGGAAGATGTGCTCAGCTATGTGGCGGTTGGAGCAAGATCGGTGGAAAATCAGCAGCACCGCCTTACGGCAAGTGGTCTGAATATACCGGTTGGAATGAAAAATCCGACAAGTGGAGATATCGGTGTACTTTTAAATTCAATAGAAGCTGCTCAGCACTCTCATATCTTTGTGTATAACGGGTGGGAGGTTCAGACTCGCGGAAATGCATTCTCACACGCGATTTTACGCGGTTCCATAAATCAGTACGGAAAGCATATACCCAATTACCATTACGATGATCTTGACAGGCTTGCCGACGCATATGGTAAGAGAGAGCTGCAAAATCCGTTGATTATGGTGGATACTAACCATGATAACTCCGCGAAAAAGTATAAGGAACAACCCAGAATCGCTTTGGAGGTTCTTCGCGGCCGCAAACACTCTGCTTCTCTTAGTCGTCTGGTTCGGGGCTTGATGATTGAGAGTTATCTCGTTGAAGGAAGACAGGAGCCGGAAGGAAGCGTGTACGGGCAGTCGATAACCGATCCGTGTCTTGGATGGGAAGAATCTGAGAAGCTACTCTTTGAAATTGCGGATAGCCTTTAACCGGTAGAGGTTTAATAACCGATTCAATGCTTCCGTCTTCCTTATGCGCAAAGAAGGCGGAGGCTCGAAAGAACGGTATGCTCTGTTTTGGATAAACGGCACTTGTTTACATAAGACGAATTATGTAACGGATGTGGTTTTCAATACGTTATTTATAAGTGTCACCAGAACAGTATCCTAAGATCCGGGAGGACTCGTGGAAAAAGACAGGTTCAGGGAACTATACGAGCATAGTGCTACGAGGGTGTACAATTTTGTTCTCTGGATGGTGCGAAACCGTGAAGCGTGTGAAGATATTGTACAAACGGCTTTTATACGAGCGTGGCAATCGGATGCTCCAACAGATTTGTGTGATGCGGAAAACTGGCTTTTGCGGGTCAGTAGGAATCTATGTATAGATTTTTTTCGCAAAAGAAAACGTTCGGCGCAATTCAGATCAAAGTACAGAAATGAAATCCCTCTCTACTCGTCAGCGAAACAGGAGTCCAGTTTTACCTGGGAACTTCTTGGAACTCTTAAGGAGGAGGAGCGAAGCATTCTTTTCCTTCACCTGCGAATGGGTTACGGATACAAGGAAGTTGCCGATGTTGTTGGTTCCACTGAATCGGCTGTAAGAGTAAAAGCGTTTCGAGCGCTTAAGAAGTTACGTAAAAGTCTGACCAAGGAGTCGGTATGAGTAATTTTCTGATTGATCATCCTACGGAAGATGCTCTGATTGAGCATGTGCTTGCTGTCGGCGAAAAAGAGGATACGGTTGAGAAGCATGTTGATGAATGTGCATCCTGCTCAGAGACATTAGCTCAGTTCAGGGGGCTAAAAGAAGCGCTGATCAGCATGCCGGAGGAAGAATTGCCGGATTCATTACGGAAGCGTATTCTCAAGAGTTCAGACGGTGTCCAGAAGCAGTTTGAAATATTATCCGCCATACAGCTGGTTCGTTCTCCCTTCGTGGCGGGAATCGGAATAGTCATACTGGTTCTTTTTCTCTATTTTTTATACTTTTTCATCAGCTGATATAATTTTCAGCTCAAGAGAGCAAGGTCGACTTCACCCTCAAATTTGCGCATTTTGTTTTTAACCTCGAGGGGTAGAATTTAAAGAATGCCGCATGGATTAACTTTTTATTTTTGAATATTCGTTTTGTCAGAGGCTATTTTGTGTATATGTGAAAAGCTCTCCGAGTAAGTTATTTCTCCAGCATCCTATATATACCTGCTTTTTTATGTTTTGTATCAGATTAATAATAATTTCGGTGCTGTTGTCGTGCACTTTCGCTTTATCATCACCCGGATTGGATGCCGCAATTGACTCCGCAATGATACAGCTGGTTAATCAGAACTATTCTCGCGCTAGAATGTTTTTGGACTCTGCTTTTGTAATCGATCCGAAAAGTGCGGATGCTTTGTACTTGAAGGTAACAGTCGATCAAACCGAACTACTGGATTATGAGTCTTACGCAATTCATGGTGAAGAGTTTCTAAAACTGGCCGACAGCGTTCTTGATCAGCTGAATCTGATTAGTAAAAGCTCCGATAAAAACACCATCGATTTTTATAGGGGGAATATTTTAGGTGGTAAAGGCATAATAAAAGCAAAAACCGGAAATTGGATGGGGGCTGTCGGAGATGCCATGAAATCGGTATCTATTCTGAAAGATGTCATATCAAGGGACAGCAGTTTCTATGCGGCTTATCTGGGCGTTGGGGTATTCAACTATTATCTGAGCCAAAACTTGAAATGGGTGCCTTTCATGGGAGACAAATCACAAGAGGGATTACGTTTAATCGAAAAATCCTGCCGTGCGCAATTCCCCTTTAACTATGCCGCAAACAACACACTTGCCTGGATACTGATCGACCGAAAGGAATTCAGAAAAGCCGACTCAATTGTAAACGCGGTTCTTAGTATGCATCCCGAAAATACCATTTTTTTAAGGATAAAAGCCCGTCTGGCTCTATGGACGGGGCGATACGACAAGGCAATACAATCGGGAACACAACTTTACGAATTGTCTGAGCAAAGAAAACCGGTTAACTGGTCCGATCTACTTTCGGGCTATCAAATTGTGGTTGAAAGTTACGCCAAAAAGAAGGATTACCAATCCTGCGGCGTTATGGTTGAAAAAGCAATGGGTTATACCATCCCCGCCCCTTACGATCAGATCGAATATGTGAGCCGGCATTCCGAATTTCTCAGGCAAATGAAGGATAAATGTGCAAAAAGTGAATAAAATTAAAGTTTTACAGTTGGCCCTTTTCGTGCAGCTTTGGAGCCTGGGGGTTGTTGGTGCCGAGTATGCGCCCAATATAGGCATTGATGAATCTTTCGATCTATATGTTCGCCGGCTGGTAAGTAAATATGATGTCGCTTTTCCGGGCGATATGTTCGTAAAACCTTATACCGCGGCACAAGCGTTACAATTTCTTGAAAATGTAGACTCTTTACACAGTCTCGGTCGTTTAAGCGCTCAAGAAGCGTTTTTTCTCCCCAGAATCCGAAAACAGATCACCGGTGAGAACAAACTGTTTTCCTGGTATGAGCCGTCCAGGAAGGCTCAAACACACTTGGGTATTTCTCTTATAGGTGATATGACTCCTTCGATTGACGACTCCGATGTTTCATTTAATGGCAGAGGAATCATTCGACCGGAATTCACGGCCGCTATAGGGAATTTCAGTTTTTACTCACAGTTAGACGTCTGGACAGAGGTCCGAAATGACACTACTTTCAGGGTATCATCCTACCAGCCCTTTGAAGGGCTTTCATACAACCTTTATGGAAGGGCCGACAGCGGACATGTACGAGCATCCGATATATTCAGGGGCGGCGTCGTCTTTCGAAAGCCTTTTTTCGAGTTAAGTGCGGCTGTTGATTATTTGCGTCAGGGGCCCGCAGTTTTTAATCCATTGACCTTCTCGGGATTTGCTCCGCCGGTTACCTATGTCAGAGCTTCCATCGATTTCGCTTCATTTAGTTACTTTCAGACGGTCGCTCAGCTAAGGACTCAGAAAGACAAGAATAAGTTCCTGTACACTCATCGATTACAGTTCGGACTATTCAAAGAAAGGGCCGTAATAGGTATTAACGAGGTAATAATAAACGGCAGTACAGCCGAGAAGGCACAGACCGATTCACTTCGTCACGAATACTATGGCCAGGAGCGGGATCTTGAATGGGTTTATCTTATTCCCTTTGTACCCTACTCCTTTGCCGAGCATTATGTTGGAGATATGGATAATGCGGCAATATCTTTCGATATATCCGTGCAGCTGCCTTTTGCCTCAAGAGCATATGGAGAGTTGTTTTTTGATGATATAAGTAATCCCTTAACCATTTTAAGCGACGACTGGGGAAATAAGTGGGCCGCGACAATCGGTTTGGAACACTTTGCAATGATCAAGGGCAAGGATGTGCACGCGATAGTGGAGTATTCACGTGTGGAACCCTGGGTGTATACTCATTTTTACGGCGGAAGTCACAGGTACACCCATTATGGTCGCGGTCTTGGGGCCGCTCTTGGACCAAACAGTGATATGGTGGTGTTTCGGGTTGATGCTGCTTTGCATAACCGGCATACGATCGGACTTCAGCTGGAAAGTTCCCGGAAAAACGGGAGGGTGCGCGGAGGCAATATCAGAGATGTTTTTCAGGATGAGGTCGATTCGGAGAAGAAAAAATTCCTGGGAAGCGGAACCGATAGAAAAACGGCTGTTGGCCTGCTTTGGCAGCTGAATGAGTATGGAAGGTTTCGCGCACAATCGTTATTGGAAGTGAATACCGAAAAAGAAGTAAGCCTTGAGGTATATGGGGGCTTTTATTTCTAATATTTTTATTTGATGAAAAGCATGAATTCAAAAGAACATAGCTTCAAAAGTGTACCCAAAAAACAGCTGGGTCAGCATTTCCTAACTTCTACGTATCATGCGGAGCGGATCGCTCAATCGATTCCCGCTCGAGGCGATGAAGAGGTCTTGGAGATCGGTCCCGGTGAAGGGGCATTGAGTGCCTATTTGGTGAAGCGTTTCCCCCGTATGCACCTGGTCGAAATCGACAGGGATGTAATTCCGAGATTGAAAAGTCGTTTAGGTGAGGGGAAATGGCAGTTACACTGTGGGAACGTACTTGATTTTAATTTCTTGCAGGTCGGAATTCCTCTCCATGTTACCGGTAACCTTCCTTATAATATCGGTGCGCATATTATTAAAAAGACTCTCTACCATGGAAGTAACATCGCGTCCTGTACCTTCATGGTACAACGGGAAGTGGCTCAACGAATTGTTTCCGAGCCACAGACTAAAAACAATGGATTTTTAAGTATTTTCTGTCAGTTTTTCGGTCAACCGCGGATACTGTTCAATGTTCCTCCTGGTGCCTTTTTCCCTAAGCCGAACGTAGAATCGTCGGTTTTCCAGATAGTTATAGATAAGCCCGAAGAAAGGCTTTCCCCTGAGTCGTGGAGTGACTTCTTTTCTTTCGTCGACCGCGGCTTTGCGATGCGTCGAAAACAGCTTGCAAAGACATTGGGCTACACGGACGGGCGAAAGGAAATGTATCGTGTTATACTCGAAGAACTCGGCTTATCTTCAACGGTTCGCCCCGAGGAACTGTCGGTTTCGCAATGGCTCAGTCTATATAAGAAGGCTTCAAGGTGAGAAGCTTTTTTTGTTTGATCTGCATTTTCATTTTTACATGTGTATTCGGTCAGGGTAATGATTGGCCGGATGCGTTTCTTATTGCGGATATTGATGAAGAAAATGTCGTGAGGCCCACCGAATTTTCCACAGAACAAACCCTTTATTCAAAAACATTCAGCAGCCGTAACAAGGGTTTCCTTCATTTCCAAAAGGGAAGATATACTTTATCTCAACGATTGGTATATTCTCTTGAGCGTGATGATTGGCTGGGGTCAATGAATCATTTCAGCGATATGAGCGGCAAAGCAACCCGCCGAACTGATGGATTTTTCGAATATTTAGGTTTGGAATGGATGCCTTTGACATCCTTTCATTCCCAGGCCGACGGTAATGTATTCCAGACTCTTATCGATATGGGACCCGTTATTCATTTTTCACCTCTTGGCATACCGGTAAAAGCCCACGGCGGCCTTTCCGCAATTGCCTGGAATAAGCAACTGCCTACTTTTAAACAGCTTGTAACTTCCAATCTAAATGATACCCTGGGCTTATATGGTGGTTTAGATATCGGTAAAAATGGACATCGTCTGGGCATATTGCCTCTGTACTTTAACGGAAGTATACATGGACGTGCGGTTGAGGGTGCACGGGAAATAACCGGTCATGCCGGTTTGTTGTTCGCGGTGCAAATGCAGTCGGGCGACAGTTTATTTGCCTTTGTTGGTGACACAATCAGTGACGGCAACGATGCTTTCCTGAGTCAGGGTTTCAGTGAATGGGGCGGATATGTCAACAATCCTCGGACGGTAGAAAACTCGCTGCATTTTCTGACGGGGGTAAAAGGGATTCAACGCAACGGCTTATCTCCTTCTTTTCATTACTCTTTCAGCGAGTACTCGCTGCGATATCCTTCCGATCCTAAACTGCTAAACGATGTTCGACACCGAACTCACGGACTCACATTGGCGATTGAAAGTAACCGCTTGTTTACGGTGGATTACCGGGGGGATTTATTCTTTTCCTGGGAAGAGGATGATAAGCTGTATAATGAAGATTATATTGATGAGGGTGCGCAACGAGTTGTTGATATTAGAGATTACGATGTATTTGCCGCCGAAATGAACCACAACGTCAGCAAAAAATTTCAAAATGGGCTGGGACTCAACTACGCTCTGCATCTCTCCCGCTATCTTCGTGAGTATCCGATCTTCTATGTTTCGGGATCGGACACGTTACAAAGTGATGATGATTATGATGAAGTGGTGAGAAAACATGAACTTACATTCACCGTTTTGCCGCTTAAGAAAGTCAATGTCGACCTTGTAGGCAAATACGCCCAAAATTTTCTCTACCTTCTAAAAGCAAAACAAAGTGACCGAAGTTACCTGGATCGTCAATATGAAATGGGTGTTCACTCATTAATTAAGCCCTCGGACGAGCTAATAATCGAGGAGAAAATTACCGCGGCCGTTGATCAGCGTGAATTTAAGTTTAAGCTAAACAACGGCAGGTTTCCCGAATATTCACGCTCCATATATTCCGATTTTTCCGTAAATTGGATGATTTCCGAATCCTGGACACTGAAAGGACAGTGGACAAGTAGTTATTGGGATAACGGCTATTGGGATGCATCGGTCTACAGAGATACGATTATAGATACACTGCCTCGCAAGGATTTTTATGCTATACAATATAAGTCAACGGACCAGACTCTTTTGATATCTTCTGAGCTTAAGGTGAACGATCATTTTTTACTGGTGGGGGGATGCGAGTTTCGGGATGTTTATTTCAGGGAGTTTAAAAACGGCGAATATTTAAACAATGATTTGGGAGCCGGGTATTATGCCGGCCCTTTCGTGCGTGTGAACGTGGTTATACCCAAGCCCGCTTATCTTGGCAATATATTGACACTCAAGGGCCATATCAGGCGTAGTATAGATGATATCGCCAACGATTTCTGGGATGTAAGTTTCAATTTACAAGCGATGTTCTGATATGAAAAACATTTTCTTTCTTACATGTATTTCCTTAGTGGTGAGTGGGTGTGGCCTATTCACTCCCAACCAACCTGAAAGGTATATTCCAGATGAGTTGGGGATTATGGACCCTTTTAATTTCGCACAAATTCTTTCAAATACCCGCAGCCATTTTTCAGATCTGGAGTACACTGAGCTGTTTTGTGATTCAGATACTTTTTACATAAGCAACAACAACAAAAAATTCAGCAAAGACAGATTCATTGATCACCTCGATGAATTTTCAAATAAATATTCATTCAATATCACATGGATTCCCGATTCAACCAGAGACAGCACTGCACTTGCAATCAGAGATACTGTGATGGTTAATGCGACTTATAGAATAAATGCCAAATATTCCGACGAAAAGGGCGAAGAAAAAGAGATAAACATGGAAGCCCGCTCAACCTTCCGTCTGGTATTTTATCAAAACAGGTGGACTATTTTTACGTTCAAGGATGGATTTGCCGGACAATCGATATTTCACCCAGAGTATAAATCGGAGAAGTGAATGAATTCGCGTGGTGAGAAAATCATCATACTCCTTTTACTAATCGCATTGTTTTTTTCATGCGATAATCCCTTTTTCGTTCCAACCGGAGAGCCGGTGATAACAAGTGGGTTCAGGGCAACTCCACGGGGGGTAATCAGACAGCTCTCCACTGCATACGAGCATAAGCGTCTTGATTTATTTACGGATCTTTTGATAGAATCTCAATTTCGTTTCTATATCGCCCCTAACTCGGCGGATTCATTAATCGGTGTGCGTTCCTATGTAAAATTGGATACGTCTCTCAGCGCCAAAATGGAAAATTTCCCTGAGATTCGTCTGAACACACGTCACAACAAGTATTATTACTGGGGTTATGATAAGGAGCGGTTAAGTCATCAGAATCTTTTCAGCCGTGCCGAACGAATAAATTTTTTCCCCCAGTTGGAGGCCACAAAAGTTACGTTTATAACCGATTCAGTTTTCACCGACAGCCTGAAAAACGACTATGTTGTCGATACTATCTTGGCTGAAGTCGTTGCCGAAAGGGCTCGATTGGAGATCAGTGCACCGCAAATTCAGGTCACCTTTGATATCGGTAAACAGGTTTTTTACATGATTAAAGATCCGGCTGATCCTTCACTCTGGGCGATCGTCAAGTGGTTTGATCTGGGTTCGTAACAATTATCCCTTTGTGGCCGGGTTCCGAGGGAATACGCCCGTTCTTGACTCGTGCCAAAAGCTGTACAAAAAATCCGAAGATTACCTTTGCCTTTCCCGGCATTACCGCTTCAATACTCTTTAACAGTTGATAATCCTCCGTTTTAAATGACCCCAGATGCAAGCAAACGGTCAGATAAACGACTGTACCCGCGAATAATGCCAGAAATAGACCTGAAATTTCATGATTGTGTACTACTATGATTCTCATGACAAGGCCCATCAGGAAGGTAGATACGACAATCTTGAAAATCGAGGCAAAGGGAAATGTCAACCGCATCAGTTTACAGGTGTATATCGTTCCGATAGCCGCACCGCTTAGGGTAGTGATTGAATAGGCGATTGACGCGCCCAGCGCTCCGTGGGAGCGGATGAGAAAGATATCCAGTCCGATATTCACCACTGCCAGTATGATGCCGAGCTTATATATAAACGATTGCTTTTCATAACCGTACAGTATAGCCGATCCCGGGTTGCTTAGACTCGTAAAGATTGAGGTTAGAAACATTATCTGCAGGGTTCGTTGGGCACCTATGAACTCGTGTCCGTACAAGTGATGAATAAGGGGATATGCGAGGATTGCACCTCCCACACCGACCGGGAAGGAAACAAAGGAGAGGTATCGTATGGCCAGAAAGAAAAGTCGTTTCATTCTGTTCTGATCGCCCGAACCAAAATAGTTGCTCATTGCGGGAAAGAGAACTCTCCAGAGAGTGGAGGGTAGAATTGAGGCGAATTTGCCTGAAATGTTAAATCCAAGGTTGTAGAAAGCTACCTGAGAGGCACTGCAGAAACGACCCAGAAAAAAGTTTTCGCTCTTGTCCCAGATTATTTTGTCGCAAAGAATGATTGCAAGAACGCTTGCATTATACTTTTTGATACGACTTTTCAGTACTTTGCCAAGTGGTACCCGACATCCGGTGAGTACACCTTCCCGGCGAAGGACAAAGAAATAAAAAAATGAATTGATAACAGAGAATACAAGCATTACCAACAGAATACCTTCGATTCCCATTCCCATCCATAATACCGCCGCCTTGCTGAAAAAAGAGAGGGGAGTAAGGATCAGGTTCGAATAGGCGAAATATTCAAATTTCTGAATGCCTTCGATTGTGGCGGAAAAAATCGCGGTGATTATGCCTGGTATAATACCCAGAAAGGCGAGTAGAAAGTAAAAAGATTCGGAAGGGGAAAAGAAAAAGTCGGCTATATGCGTTCGCAAAAACACGAGAAGAAAAGTGATAATAACTGAAAAGGCGATTTCTATTTTTAAAACGAACCATACTATAGCCCCGAGTGATTCCTGCTTTTCACGACCTTTAAACTCGGCAATGTATTTGGTTACCGCATGAGTAAGACCCATGCCTATTACCCAGGTAAATATTCCGTTAAACCACAGAATCAGGGTGAAAATGCCGTAATGGTTTGGCCCCAGTTGCCTTGCGACCCAGATGGAAATAATCCAACTTGTTGAGATCATAAAAAATCTGTTAAACAGATTGATGAAAGAATTTTTTATGAGGCGTGACCCTTCAGAAGGCATATCGGAACCTCCGATGCATCTGAATATGTTGATTCTCGCAGGCGGCGGGAAAAAAACAGGGTGAACTTGAGGTCATATGCAAAAGGCCTCGATTCATACGGCCTCCGCAATCTTTCGATAGAAGGAAAGCGTCTGATTTGCAATATGGCTGGGATTATACATCGTTTTGACATCATCATATGCCTGATCTGCCATTTTTTTCGCGCTTTTAGGATTTTTGATATACTCATTTATATGGTCAATCAAAGTTTCCCGATCTCCTACGGGAAAAACAAGTCCATTTCTCCGATGGCTTATGTATTCGGTATTACCCCCGCCGTCGGTTGTAATAACAGGAAGGCGTGCCGCCATTGCTTCCAGCAATGCATTGGGAGCATTCTCAAAAAGAGAAAGCATCAGAAAAAATGACGATCGTCGGTAAAGAGTCGCTACCCTTTTGCGGTTCTGCGGTCCAAGCAGCCACATGCGGTCACGATTTTTCGCATCTATAGATCGTTCGAGCCTTTCCAGATAAGCGTTTGATGTGCCCAAACGGGTTTCCCCCACAACTGTAATGTGAATCCGGTTGTCCAGATCAAGTATTCGGTTCGCTGTATCAATAAGCAGCTCGGCACCTTTTCTTCGCTCGAGTCTGCCGGCAAACAACAAATTTATTCGATTCTTAGGTGGGGATTTTTTTTTGATGCAATCAAAATCATGAGTAGGCATTAGGGTCGGAATAATTTGCAGCTGTTTAGCAGGGACAGACATTTCTTTTTTCACATAATGCGCAAGAGCCTGGCTGGGGCTCTTAAATGCATGCGCTCTAAGGCAAGCTTTTTTTTCAAAGCGGTGAAAACGTTTACGTTTCTTATCCATGGGAACCGAATTCAGTTGGTCTATTAACAGCGTTGGAGTGTGGAAGTGGATAACAGTGCGGAATGGAAGCTCACCCGATAACTCATGAGCAAGCCCCCCATATTCAGGAATTTCAACAATATCAATTTTCTGCCTCCGATGAAGGCTTAGAAGCAAACTTTTCACAGCTTGCGCACAGCACCTCTCCCAGAATATCTCATCATTACGAAAACGATCGATTACCGCAAAAGAAGGTCTTGCCTGTTCAAATTCGTGTAAATGGATATCCGGATGTAGTTGATCGGGGATATTGCCTTTTCGGGCAAGGATATGTACTGTATGGCCCTCTAACGCACAGGCATTTGCCATATTGTAGATATAAGTAGCGATACCCCCGTGACCAAAACCCGAAGGCGAAGGGTATTCTGGATTTACGAACGCAATATTCATAGGCCTTTTGGATCAAGTTATTTTTAGTACGACAAGTAAAAGTCATCCGTCGAATCAAGCACTTTAGACCATTATTATTCTACAGTATTATAACGGCTTATGCAATTTCAAATTCGAAAATGTCGCGAATGTCGAAGAGTGAGAATTGTATCACCCTAACTTTATCTAAAAGATCAGCCGGCATTGGCGTTTTTTTGGTTTTTACAGACACTGAAGGGGTGCATAAAAAATAGATTTAATTGAGTGCCTAATTCTTGTATAGCCAACGCGTGATAAATTGGTACAAAAAGATTGTACAATAAAAGGAATAAATCAAAAAACAAAAATGTATAGATATTCAGGGTTATATATATGACGGTAATTCTACCATTCCCAAATAATGGAAAGAGGGCTACAAAAGGGGTTGCTCGTGCACGAAGGCGCTGGGAGGCAATTCCTACTCACGTGAGAAGCCTCTTATTGAAAAACGGTTATTGCAGGGCGTGCCAAAAAATGACTTATCTGGCAAGTCATGGAGTATCCGAAGAAGGCGGCGATTTAGTTTTGCACGGCGAATGCGGTGGGTGCGGTACAATAATTGCTAGGGTGGTTGACTCATAATTACATAGACGCTAATTAGAGCGGAGCTTAAATATGCCAGGAAAAAACGTCGTGGTTATAGGAGCCGGTCCCGGTGGTTTGACCAGCGCCATGCTTCTTGCCGCCAAAGGCTATTCGGTAACTGTTTTCGAGAAAGAAAACTATGTCGGAGGAAGAAACAGTACGTTACAGCTCTCCGAATACAAGTTTGACCTTGGACCGACTTTCCTTATGATGGGCTTCGTTCTGCGGGAGATGTTTGAGCAAGTCGGCAGGAAAGCAGAAGATTATCTGCGGTTTGAAAAAATTGACCCTATGTATCGTCTTACGTTTGTCGACAAACAGTTTGAATCAAGTAGTGATCCCCAAAAAATGAAAGAAACTATTCGGCGCTTTTTCCCCGGTCAGCAAAACGGTCTGGACAAATTTCTCAAGCAGGAGAAAAAACGATACGAACTAATGTACCCCTGTCTTCAACGTGATTATTCCACTCTGTCCTCGATGTTTGCTAAACCTCTCATTAGGGCTCTCCCGCATCTTTCTATAGGTAAAAGCTTGTTTGACGAGCTTGGTACCTATTTTAATGATGATCAATTGCGGGTTGCTTTTACCTTTCAAGCAAAATATCTGGGAATGTCGCCTTGGGAATGTCCGGCTCTATTTACCATAATACCATATGTCGAGCACGAGTTTGGAGTCGAGCATGTGCGGGGCGGCTTGAGCCGCATATCCGAAGCAATGGCTGATATAGCAAATAATGACGGTGCGCAAATTCATGTGGGCACAGGAGTCTCAAAGGTGCTTGTGGAGAACAAAAAAGTTAGGGGTATAATGCTTGAAAGTGGTGAGAAGGTCGCGGCTGATGCCGTAGTTATCAATGCGGATTTTGGATATGCAATGACACATCTGTTCGAACCGGGAGTGATTCGAAAATATACCCCTGAAAAACTTCGCCGAAGTTCGTACAGTTGCTCAACATTTATGCTGTATATGGGACTTGATACCATTTACGATGAACCGCATCACAATATCTTGTTTGCCGAGGATTATAGACGAAATATCCAAGAGGTGACCTCAGACCATATCCTTAGTGATGATATGTCCATTTATATTCGAAACGCCTCCATTACCGATCCGGAGTTGGCACCCGAGGGGCATTCGGCTCTTTACGTTCTTGCTCCCGTACCAAACATGCTGGCAAGTTTGGAGTGGAATAACGATTTGATTGCCGACTACAGGCAAAAGATATTAAAAAGAATTTCTTCGAGAACCTCCATGCATGATATAGAAAAACACATAGTTGCTGAAAAAATCATTACGCCTGCCGATTGGGAACGTGACTATTCGTTATTCCTTGGCTCAACTTTCAACCTCGGTCATAATTTGACCCAGATGCTCTATTTTCGTCCCCGTAATCGTTTCGAAGAGGTGAGGGGGTGTTATCTGGCAGGCGGCGGAACTCATCCCGGATCGGGGTTGCCCACGATTTACGAATCAGCCAGGATAAGTACAAACCTGATCGCAGATGACTTTCCTTTGTAGACCTCAGACGGGCTGTTACTTGGAGAACTTTGTTTTTACTCCCACCCGTTTGCAATCATCATATATCGGGCAAATATTGCAGTGAGGGTTTACTGGAGTGCAGGTGTTTTGGCCAAAAGATACAAGATATGAGTTTATCGAAATCCAGAACTTTTGGGGAAGCTTTTTCCGAAGGTTCATTTCGGTTTCAAAAGGTGTTTTGGTTTTTACATATCCCAGACGATTCATTATTCGGTGAACATGAACATCAACACATATCGCATGTTTGTTAAACCCTACCGCCACAACCAGATTGGCTGTTTTTCGTCCTACTCCCGGCAGCCTGGTTAAATCCTCGACATTTTCAGGTATTTTACCGTCAAACAGCTCTTCAAGGGCATATGGTAACTGCTTTAGGTAAACAGCCTTGTTTCTATAGAAACCAACCGGAAAAATAATCTCGCGCAACTTCTGGGTGCTTATCGTTTTCAAATCCTGGAGTGTGGATACAACCGCAAACAGCCTTCCTACTGCTTCGGCGGTTGTAGAGTCTTTTGTGCGGGCCGAAAGAATCGTTGCGACCAACACCTTAAACGGGTCTTTTGTCTGTGCCGCAATAAGATCGACTATCGGCGTATGGTTTTGTTCGAACTCTCTTTTTAGAATTTCGTAAACGGCTGATATATCCGTCATTGCCCAAGCTCGATGGAGAATCTTTTCCCCAGGATAAAGCGGAAAAAGAGTATGAAGCGATGTGCTGTAAAAGAAACGTTATCGTTACCGTCGTCATCGGCCGGATTTATACGTCTTCTTTTAAGAGGGATGTCACCGTCTCTAAAGCCGCCCATCCAATGTCCCTGATATACAACGTTGATTTCCGCACCACGGCCGGGAGTAATTTCACGCATCGTGCTTAACCCTATTCGCCAGCTGATGCCTCTGCCTATATAGGTGTCTTGATCCGATACTTGGGGGGTATTGATTGTTTTTTCCCGTTGCTGGTGATTGAGAATAAGAAATGGAGCAAAAGCGGCACCGACGTTTATCATAGTACGATCCACAGCATCAATGCTGAAATAGCGCTCGGGCAATTCGCGATAGTAGTTCGCTCCTATTCCAACATACCATAACCTCAACCGATAATCTATCTCACTGTAAACAACGGAAGTATCCCGCCACTGCGCCTCATACCGTTTGCCCATTGTCCAGGCGGTCAGTTCCACCGCAACCGACTGCTGGGTGTCGGAAGGAATATGATAAACCAAAGAAAGCGGAAATGATGTGTTATATGTGGGGAAGTCCTGCTGTACGTTCACCCGTCTTGTAACCGTATCGGATTGGTAAACAAACGATCTGCTCGAATCGGGCAAGCCCTCCTGCCAAAGGTCAAAGACAGGCATTGCGCCTAATGACCAACCCATCCCGGCGGCCCAAAATGGATTATCCCATATCTTAATGGTAGTATCAAGCAGGGGATATTGAACCTCGGGTTGTTCTTCGTCGATGTCGGCGGTATCGAGGGTATCGACCATCGTATCGAGTGGTGAGGAGAGGGTATCGTAGAACTCCTCTTTGGCATCACTTCCACTAGTCGGAATACTGTCCATGGGAGCTGCCTCGCGCGGAATCGGCTCCTCCTGAATCGACTCTTGTTCCAGTGTATCTTCTTGTGCTTGTTCTTCCTGCTCGCCCTGCTGAGCAATAATCGAATCGGTTTGGGTATCTTCCGGTTGAGAGAAAACCGCTGAAACTAAGCAGAAAACGATACAGAAGAGAAGTTTATCTCGCGGCATAATTCGAATCAGCATACTTTCTTTGATTTGTTGTGTTTAACAAAATAGATTCCGTTGCCTTTGCTGTTTTGTCCGTATTCATCCGCAAAAGAACGTATGAGGTGTACCCCCCGTCCACCTTCACGCAAAATAAGTTCGGGTTCGGTCGGATCGGGGATATTCTTTAAATTAAATCCCGGACCTTCATCAACAACGCATACTTTTGCGCTGGATTTAGAAACCGTATATGCTACCTTTACTTTCTTGGCCGGATCATTTCTGTTGCCGTGCTCCAGCCCGTTGGAAATAAGCTCGTTGATACACATCTCTATTTTTTTGATGTTATCATTCGGGTAGCCGTTTTGTTGCAGGCGGCGGGATAAAGGATCGAAAAGAAAATCCATTCCGTACTGTGGCTGTACGGTAAAGAGGGCAATGTCGTCGTCAGGATGGAAACCGGGCAGCTGTTCGGTAAGGTCGGCCGTCTTCTCTTCGGTGATTTCAAAGACAATTACCGTGAAATCGTCGTCGTAAGAAAAACCCGACAGGCGACTACGAAGAGTAGGAAGGATTTTTTCAAAAGGCTCATTGTTAACCGAAGCAACTACTTCGATGAATTGTTTATAGCCAAGCATTTTTGATTTATCTTCCGGGCTTTTACCCGCTTCGTATATACCGTCGGTGCACAGATAGCATCTGTCACCCTTATTGAAATGAAACACCTTCTGCTCATATTGTGTGTTCTCGACTATGCCCGCGAAAGTGCCGGATGCATCCAGTTGTATTCGCTTCCCGTTGGCCCTTATAACTATAGGCTGAGGATGGCCGGCACGGGCGTAAGTAAAACTATTGTCGTTGCGATCGAATACACCCCAAAAACAGGTAAGGTAATGACCCACTGCCCTCTCATGCAGATTATTCACAAGGTCGCGATTGATATTTTCCAGCAAATTGTGTGCACTGATCTCCTGTCTGGTATGACTAAAAAGCGACATCTTGGAGATTGTGCTCACTAATGCTGCTGCAAGACCATGGCCTGAAGCGTCACCTATGAAAATGCCCACCCTTGAATCGCTGAAAGGAATGAAATCATATAAATCGCCCCCTACTGCTTCAACCGGATTGTATATATGAGCAATCTTCATCCCCCCAATGACTGGGGCCTTTTCGGGAAGAGTACTTTGCTGAACCTGACGCGCCAGGTCCAGCTTCTCATCCATTTCCTTCTTGGCTTTTGACAATATGCGGCTGGTTTCGGCAAGCATCCTGTTACGCCGTTCGAGATCGGTGCGCATATTCTCAAGTTCCGTGACATCCCTGATGTGTTCCACCACAAAGCGTCTGTGAACAGATGTCCCCGAGAAGGGATAAAAAGTAAATGAAACCGCTCTGTTTGTTGATTTGGGATGAGTCGAAATCGGCACATACTGCCGTTTCCCCGTCTCCAAGGTCTCCATCATGCGACAATCCTCGCAGGGGGAGGTGCGTCCACGAAGCACATCATAGCATTTTCGCGAAAGGATCTCCCTGTAATTGCCGCCTGTCATCTCCGCATATGCTTTATTGACGCGATGGATAACATAGCTTTCATCGATGGTTGCGGTGGGAGAATCGATGGAATCAAAGGTGGATTCAAGCTGATGCTTACTTTTTTTGATCCTTCGCGATTGCATCAGGCGTATAATCACCAATACGCAGACAATAATTATGATGCTCTGTACGATGAGTGCTGCTATTACGGGTGATGTCATTTGCGTTATTGCCTGGGTTGGGGTTTGTGTCTAAGTTCGGCCGCGGATTGCTGCAGATATCGTGGAAGCAGCTGCTCAAGGGCGACCGGAGAGTTTCCTTCATCACGTGATTGGCGGGCGCACCGGGCTGCGGCAAGTCCCCGTTGAACCGGAAAGTGTTCGAGTTCAAAAGAGTTTCGGCATCCTTTGAGAAATGAAAAAGCACTGCTTCGCCCATACCCTAATGTATCGGTAAGAACAGTGTCGCTTTGCTCAATACCGGCTCTGAAATCCTGCGTATGCATGAGTGTGTCTTCGGTTAGACGCTCCACAATCTTATCTGTTTTATGGAATCGAGCGGAAAAAACGCGATCGTTTCGCGCATCCAGAGCCGCTGTTATAGTCGATTCTCTTGTATTCCAAGCCATTGCAATAGCCTCAAGCGAAGAGATCGCATAAAGTTCAACCGCTCTGGTGAGGAATAGACCCTTTATGAACGAAATGCCTATTCTCAGGCCGGTGAATGAACCGGGGCCGACTGTGACCCCGGCTGCAACAATATCTTCAGGCCTGATTCTGTTGTTGTTGAGGATAAAACTTATCCCTTCGGTGATGTGCTCCGCATGCGAATTCCTCAAATACCGGCTGAAGGCGGCAACCGGTTTTCCGTCCAGAAGTAACCCTATACCCAATTCTATCGAAGAAGTATCTATGCCAAGAATCCATTCCTTCATTTTGCATCTTTATCCGGGGAATGTGCACTGCGAATTAGAATATCGAGCAGCTCAGTGTATGTCCCTCCCGAGGCGGCAAATGACTTCGGTGCAAGAGAATTACTTGTCAGACCGGGTAATGTGTTTATTTCCAGAACAAAGAGTTCGTCATTTCGAACCATGATATCTGTACGGGACAGTCCGCGACAGCCCAAAAATGTATGTACTGTCAGTGCCGCCTGTTGAATACGTGCGGTCAAATCGCTCGAACAGGGGGCAGGCACAATCTCCTTACATGCCCCGGAAGTGTATTTTGCTTCATAGTCGAAGAAATCTCCTTCCCGAGGCTGAATCAAAATAGGGGAAAGAGGCTTAAGAGTGCCGTCGGGCAGTGAAAGAATCGGGCAAGAGTATTCATCACCCACAATCGCACTTTCGATCAGAATCATTTCCGCGTGCTTCTTGAATTCCTCTATCAGATTTTTCAGCTCATTCCGTGAGGTTGCCCGACCCATCAAGCGGCTGGAACCCGATTGCGGGCACTTGACATAGCAGGGGAATTGATGTTTTTGGACAAGTCTCTCAAGCTGCTCGGATGTATCGGCCGCACTGATAACCGTGTATGGCGGTGTGTTTACACCAAACTGCTCGCATAACTGTTTGGTGGTGATTTTGTTCATTCCAACCGCACTCGCATATACTCCGGAGCCGGTGTAGGGGACGTTTATCGTTTCAAGAAAACCTTGAAAGAGACCGTCTTCGCCGAATTCTCCATGCAAAGCAAGGAATGCTGCATCGCAGTCATGCCAGATTTCTCTACTCTCGGTAATACCGATTGGTCCTCTGAACTCATCCGATGAACCCGGGTCCTGGAGAGCCTCCGCGGAGGGAATATATCCGCTTTTATCACAATAGTAAAATGTCTTATCCCGAGTTATAACAACCGTACGAGGGCTGTATACGCTTCGGTCTATGTGCAAAAGCACCTCTCTCCCGGTGGAAAGAGAAACTTCATGTTCCGCCGACGGACCACCCATTACTACGTTTATTTTCATGTAGAGAATCTCCGGAAAATGTTGATGCCGGTTTATTCGGCTTGAATGACAGTCGCCGGCCGGCGGATGCAGGCCGGCTGTCTTTATAAATTATCCATCAGAAATACTTTTGCATTCTCAAGGGGTATACGCTGCTGGGCCATCGTATTTCGATCGCGAACCGTTATCGTCTGATCGTCCAGAGTCTGAGAATCCACGGTCAGGCAATAAGGTGTACCGATTTCATCCTGTCTGCGATAGCGACGGCCGATTGCTCCCGAATCATCATAGAATACGCGGAAATATTTCTGCAAGTCTTCAAACAGATTTTTAGCCTTTTCATCCATTCCGTCACGGTTAACCAGGGGAAGAACAGCCGCTTTCATCGGAGCAATGCGAGGATGAAACTTCAGAACGGTTCTTTTTTCCATGGTCCCTTTTGCCGATTCGACTTCCTCTTCCGCATAAGCGGCCGCCAAAAAGGCCATCAATGATCGGCTGGCGCCTACCGAAGTTTCGATCACGTAGGGTACATAGTGCTGCTTGTTTTGATCGTCGAAGTATTTCATGCTTTTGCCTGAAAACTCTTCGTGGCGAGACAAGTCAAAATCGGTTCGGCTGTGAATGCCTTCTATTTCTCCCCACCCAAATGGGAACTTGTACTGAATGTCGTATGCGGCTTTGGCATAATGGGCCAGTTTTTCATGTTTGTGCCAGCGAAGACTGTCCGGGGTCATTCCAAGCTCAAGAAACCAGTTCATACGCTTTTCGCGCCAATATTCAAACCATTCATCCTCCTGACCCGGTGTGACAAAATACTGCATCTCCATCTGTTCGAATTCACGGGTGCGGAAAAGGAAGTTCTTCGTGTTGATTTCGTTTCGGAAAGCCTTGCCAATCTGCGCTATACCGAAGGGAAGTTTCTGGCGGGTCGAGTTGAGTACGTTTAGAAAATTTACGAATATTCCCTGGGCGGTTTCGGGACGTAGATAGACCTCTGAGCCGCCGTCCTGCACAGGACCGACAAACGTTTTGAACATAAGATTGAATTGGCGTGCTTCGGTAAAGGTCTCTTTTTGGCCGCAAGATGGACAGGTGACGTATTGCTGGACCAGTTTGCCGGCCTGAACATCATCCGCCGCAAGCGCCTCAAAATCATCCTCGATCCTTTCGGAACTCTGTTGACCGCCGTATTTTTCCGGGTCCAATGCTCGAAGGATTTTTTTCTTATTCTTAAGAGAAAGTTCCTCTAAAAGTATATCGAGCCTGAATCGTGCCTTACAATTCTTGCAATCTACCATCGGATCGGTAAAATTACTTACGTGACCGGATGCTTCCCAGACTTTCGGATGCATCAAAATGGCTGCGTCCAACCCCTCGACATCCGAGCGATAGGTCATTTCGCGCCACCATGCCTGTTTGATATTGTTTAGCAACTCAACGCCAAGGGGGCCGTAATCCCAACACCCATTCAAGCCGCCGTAAATCTCCGAAGACTGGAAGATAAATCCCCGCCGTTTACTTAGACTCACAATGGTAGACATCACATCTTGCGCTTTGGCCATGCAGAAAATCCTTTCTCTCTGTAGATTTTTTTATTGAATGTTTTCCAGATTCTTTTGAATACGTTCCTTTATGGGCTTTTCAACCGCTGGCGTAAATTCCTTTCCGGAAATCATTTCATACAGCTTTATGTATCTGCTCGACAGTTCAGTAATAAGTTCAACCGGGGCGTCCGGAAGTTTCGAATCGTTGTAGGGATCGCAATGATCTTTAAACCACAGACGCAGGAATTCTTTGTCGATATTCTCCGGCTCCTTGCCCTGCGAAAATCGCTGTTCATAACTGTCGGCAAGCCAGTATCTGGAAGAATCCGGTGTGTGAATCTCATCGATGAGAGTGATTTCACCATCGCTGTCCAGACCGAGTTCATACTTGGTATCAACCAGTATCAGACCGTGTTCGCCTGCTATTTTCCGTCCCCTTTCGAACAGAGCGAAAACTATTTCCGACAGACGATCCCAAGTCTTTTTATCTATTATTTCTCTATCGATGATTTCCTGGGCCGATATTGATTCGTCGTGTTCTTCGGACTTTGTCGTCGGAGTCAGAATAGGCGAATCGAATTTCTGATTTTTAACCATTCCGTCGGGTAGAACATTTCCACAGATAACACGCCGACCTTTTTCATACTGAGTCCACGCGGAAGTGGAGGTCGAGCCGGTCAGATAGCCGCGCATAACGAACTCGACGGGAAACGGCCTGCACTTTTTTGCCACCGTCACATTTGGGTCGGGAATATCGATCACATGATTCTTAACAATATCCCTGGTCTCATCAAACCAGAACCCGCTTACCTGATTAAGTACCTGCCCCTTGAAAGGAACCAGCGCAAGAATACGATCGAAGGCGCTCTGGCGATCGGTGGTTACCAGAACGAGCTTGTCGCCCAGATCGAATGAATCTCTAACCTTTCCCTGCTTGAGATTTGGAAGCGAAAGGAATGATACATCACTTAAGCAGTTGCTTATGTTCTTTTGTATCATGTTTTTAGAAACCATGAGAGTCCCTTTGATTGAATGAACGGTAAATTGTCGGAAAAAGTGTTTACCAGGATAGGTAAAATATGTCATGAAAGAAGACCGGCGAAAGGCTGTATAACGCAGTAACGCGCAATCGCATACGAGATTCGAAATAAATGTGGTTGTTGCCGGCGGACAAAGCCGAAGCTGTCAGGGCGGCGATCGTCAGATGCATCTGGATGGTAACTTCATTAAATCTGCGGACCGGAAGCTCTCTTTTTACCAACAGCACGACTAATCCCCAGGGCGGGATTAGATATGATATCTTCCAGATGATGGGGGGTACCAGAAAAATTTTCAGGCACATCCTTGAGTGTTCGAAGGAGTACTTAAAAATTTTCAGGCACATCCTTGAGTGTCGAAGGAGTACTTAAAAATTTTCAGGCACATCTTTGAGTGTCAAAGGAGCACTTAAAAATTTTCAGGCACATCCTTGAGTGTCGAAGGAGTACTTAAAAATTTTTAGGCACATCTTTGAGTGTCGAAGGAGTACTTAAAAATTTTTAGGCACATCTTTGAGTGTCAAAGGAGTACTTAAAAATTTTCAGGCACATCCTTGAGTGTCGAAGGAGTACTTAAA
>CAZPHU010000008.1:0-3141 GCA_964586285.1 uncultured Fibrobacterota bacterium
ATAGGACAACTGTTGCAAAATCCATAGTTTACGTTCTCCGTAAAAGTTTTACACTGGTCTTAAATGGATGAATGTCCATGCAAATCGGTATTATTCAGGTGAAATGCAAAATTGAATAATCAGACATTCAGATTAATGACACATTTTTTCTTCGAAAAGAAATATCCGATGTGTCCCGGTCAGGCAGCAGTTTAAGACAAAACGGCTGCAAAAGGTAGTCGGATTAACCGACCTGCTGTCGCGCTAAAAGCAAACGTTTGTTGCTTCAGGATATGCGAAAGTGCCTGTCCTTTTCCGTCTTGAAATTTTCAAAGAGCACTGATTTTTATCCCGCCTCTACTGCGGGTTGGGGGGAGTTTCCTTCCCACCGATCAGTTCCTCAGTATTCGTGAGAATACTGTCAATTGTTTTGATCTTTTTGGAGATTATTGCTATTTTACTCCAAATAAACAGCAGGATCAAAGCGAAAAAAAAGAAATTGGCTATCCAGACAGCTTGTATCCATACCATTGAGGGAGACTCTTTTTTCAAAAAGAACAAAACTTCTCTATTTTTCAAGATATGTTCTCGGCACACGAATGCGCAAGAATTCAAATGACTCAAAATTACCTGGTAGCTTGTGATGTATGCCTGGTTTTCTTAAACACAGCATGTTGTCCCCTCTGATGCAGGTACTCCCAGGTTTTTTTCAGACGCGGGCTTAACGCCAATGTCTTTGGATTGCAAAGGGACGCCCTCTAATCAAAAAACCAGTGATTTATCATCAAAAACCGTCCAGAAGATCAATTTCCGATAGATAAGTAGCTGAAAAGGCTCTGATTATTGACACATTCCTTGTAACCGAAAGGTCACACTGGTAGATACATTCCCTTTTTAGAAGACCAAATTCCTCATCGGTTAAAATACTTACAAGGGGTCTGTCGGGTACCGCTGAATTGGCCTGGATAATACGAGCCAGACGGTGATCGCTCAATTCGACTATACTGCCGACTGGAAACAGGGATACGTATGACAGAAGGGCCCGTACCACGGGTAGAGCAATCTGTCCTTTCTGCGTCATTCGTATAAGCATTTCCATCGCTTCGAACGGGGTGTAAGCTTGCCGATAGTTACGTGGTGCCGTCAGTGCTTCGAAAATATCGGCGGTTTGAATGATCCGTGCAAAACCGTGAATCCTTTTTCCTCTGCTGTGACGGGGATAGCCCGAGCCGTCCTCTCTCTCATGTGACTGATAAATCATAAACCTTACCGGGTCTGGTAGATGTCGGATCTTGCCAAGTAAATGTAAGCCTGTTACCGGATGCTTCTGTATTTCACGAAAATCTTCAGCGCTGAGAGTCGAGTTGTTCTCGCGTATCGAATCCGGGACCAAAAACATGCCGATGTCATGCAGTAAGGCACCCATTCCGACCAGTACTACCTGACGTTTGTTATATCCCAGAGCGGTTGCGATATTCATGGATAGTATACAGACATTGAGGCTGTGATTATATATGAAAGACTCACCCAGGGTTTTTACATAGGCAAGGCTCAAGAGAATAGACCTGTCTTTAAGCATGATCTTTAAGAGCAGCTCAACTTGTTCGCGGATCGGCAGGATATTCGAGCTTTCTCCCGAGAGTATCTTCTCGCTGAATCCTTGCAACAGGCTTATCGTATCAAGGTAGATGCTTGCGATTCCTTCCTTGTATGCCGAGTCACGTTGTGAAGGCAGCAACTGGGAGAGCGCTGTCTTAACAGCCACCCCCACTGGGCGATCAGACAGAAGGCCGCGTCTAAGCTCTTTATCCAATTCAAGAGTAACAGGGGTGCGGATCAGTTGTTCCAGTGTTCGATTGCGTATCTGTTCAAACTCAGGCGGCAGCTCTACTTTATTCTTGTCGGGCTTTGAATCGGTTGTATCGAATCTCAAAGATGAGCCAGATAGTGATTCTTTCGGATCTATCGAGGCACAGTCGTTATGATTGGAGGTCGTTTCGCAAACCTCATGGGTGTAGACTACGAAGATGTTGCGTTTGCGCAAAAGGTTCAGGTGCGAATCGGTAAGAATTGTACCTCCGGTAAGCAGCAGCTCTCCTTTTTCCGAATACAGATCTTTTGAAAGACACGTTCCGTTGGTGAAATCGGATAGAGAATACTTGCCCATGGTCAAATACTTATCGAGCGGTAAAAAAACGTTTGGATGAGCCGTTTGGGCCTATCGGTACATGTATCGACTTCGCGCATCTGGGACAGAATCCGGAGTAAGCTGTTTGGGTGGCGTTTTTATATATTCGCCCGTATGTGTTACAACATTGGAAATGGATACCCAAAAAGTCACGACCGTTCCGAGGTTTTTCGTTTCGTCGATTCATCTTTACTCCCGTGTACTCGACAATAAAGGCCTTCAGAATCAATAAATGAACGAACCGGTTCGGGAACAAGATACCTGCAGGAGAATCCCCGTATGCGAAGCTGGCGGATCTGCGTGGAACTAATTCCCCACTGCGGCGATGTGAAGCGCACGATTTGGGCTTTTCGGAGTTGTTCGGGAACGCTGAAATGATACCCCGGTCTGTCAGTCACCGCAAGTGTTACCTGAGATATTATATCATTATAACGGTGCCATGTCGGCAACTCCGAAAGATTATCAGTTCCAATAATGAAAAAAAATGAACTGTCGGGGAGCTGTTTATGCAATATGTCGAGAGTGTCGGAAGTAAACGACGGGCCTTGTCGGTCAAGCTCTCCTTCCCAGATCCGAAAAGGGGAGCAGCACTCGCAGGCGAGGCGCAGCATGTGAAGTCGCTGCCTTGCGGTGGCATGTACCGTGAGTCTTTTGTGTGGAGGTATCCTGTTAGGAATAAACAACACTTCCTCAAGGTCCAGTTCTTCAAGTGCCAGTTGGGCAATGGAGAGATGGCCTGCATGGACAGGGTCGAAACTGCCGCCTAAAATACCGATTTTTCTCATAAGCCTTAGCCTTATAGCGTCATTTCGTTTACTTCCCGGGTAAATACCACCGGTAATTAATCTGAATTGTTGCTATCATGGATAAAAGCCTTCTACGATTGTCGCATTTGTCTTCCCAGGAAGATATCAAACCGGGCTGTTGGTATCATTTTCCGGTATCTTCTTCTGTCTCGGCAGTTTCTGTCTCGG